>JBCCOJ010000046.1:0-17846 GCA_039025415.1 Bacteroidota bacterium
GATAAGCGGACGTTTTCATTTTAATCTTGCTTATCAAAATTACAAATGTAGGCATAGTTTGCTTTTTCTAGTTCACTCATATCCATAGTGAGTAAACTGGATACTTGAGCTAATTTATTGTTTTTAAAAGTGACATATTTTGCATTAGTTGTGACTTCGCTTTGCTTGGTTTCATCATTAAAAAGACTTATAACATCAACTTTACTTTGAGTGTTTTTAGAGTTGACCAAAGCTACTTTTGAATGGTGCAAATTGTCAGACTTTACAAATATCTTATCAATTTCCTCGCCATTTTTGACGGCTCTTATTTGAAATCGCTTATATCCCTTATAATCCATTCCTGCCTCACCAAAAACAAACTTGATTTCGGGATTTACTTGACTAACCAGAGTTTTCTGGGAGATTAAGCCGCCCCATATCCAGCCCACTTGAGGTCCCATTTTTATTTTATACCATCTACTCTTGACCCTATTAATTGTTTGAGAAGATTCACTTTTAGCAAGTAATCTAATGCTGGTTCCAATATCAATGGTAGTAAGTTGCTCGCATTGTACCGAGGCGCAATCTCGCAAAGCAACATCATCTGCCAACAAATACTGGGTAGCTTTTGTGACTGAGTTGGTGTAAATGTCAAATTCTACTTCCTCTTGGGCAAATACATTTCCTGTCATTAACAATACGATAATTGCAAGGCAGCTTTTAATGATTTTACCCCTTGTAATAGTTTCAATTCTTGTTCTTTGAGTTTCATTTAATGTGTTCATGATATTCGTTTTTTAAAGGTTAATATGATACTTATCTTGCTCAAAGATATATTTGGATTGGGCTAAAATCTGGATGGTTTTAGAATTCGTGAGCAACGGTTTAGAATTCGTATTTGTTTGATTTCTAAATATTATAGTTATAACGAATTCTCTTAAATTTTCACCTTTATTGATACTTTAATACATTGACTTATGGAAACCTTAAAATCATCAAAATGAGTCCTTTTTAGACAATCTACTTCACCTAGGGTTGACGACAGATTGTAAATTAATCGATGGGGAGGTGTATAATCAGTGCATTAGGTTTTGGCTTTTATCTTTATTTTTGTAGCTCTTTTACGATAGCACCTAATCACTATGATTTTGATAGTTAGCAAGACTAATTTTGAACAATTTCACCATGCAAGAAAACTCGAGTAAAGCTTCAAACCAAACAACATCCAGTTCGAAATTTAGCCCAGATTACGAGATTAAAGACAAGTTCTATGCATACATTCAAAATTTACAAAACGCCATCACTTCGAAACTTGAGAAAATTGACGGGCAAGCCCAATTTCGCGAGGATAAATGGCAACGAGCTGAAGGTGGTGGTGGGCAAACCAGAGTCATTGAAAATGGAGCTATTTTTGAAAAAGGCGGTGTTAATATTTCGGCTGTTCATGGTGCCTTACCAGAAAGTATGCAAAATTACTTCGGGGTAAATGATGCTGACTTTTTTGCCTGTGGATTGAGCTTGGTCTTACATCCAAAAAATCCAATGATTCCAACGGTGCACGCTAATTGGCGCTACTTTGAGATGTATGATAAATCAGGTAAAATTGTTGACCAGTGGTTTGGTGGTGGTCAAGACCTTACACCTTATTATTTATTTGAAGAGGATGCCGTACATTTTCATCAAATCTGCAAAATGGCATGTGATAGCCATAACGCTGAATTTTACGATATTTACAAGAAACGATGTGATTCGTATTTTTACAACACGCATCGAAAGGAGGCTCGCGGAATAGGAGGGCTCTTTTTTGACTACTGTAAAGTTTCTGAGGAAATGAGTATGAAACAATGGTATAATTTTGCAACTGAAGTTGGAGACAGTTTCCTGGAAGCCTACGTGCCGATTGTTGAAAAGCGTAAGGATTTAGATTATACTGAGAAGCAAAGAACTTGGCAGGAAATACGTCGAGGTCGATACGTAGAATTTAATTTAGTTCACGATAAGGGAACACTTTTTGGATTGAAAACAAACGGAAGAATTGAAAGCATTTTAATGAGCCTACCACCCCATGTACAGTGGGTATATAATCATCAACCAGCAGCTGGCAGTGAAGAAGACAAATTAATCCAAGTTCTAAAACATCCGAAATCATGGGTTTAAGATTATCTATACTTTTAATTGTTCTTTTTGGAAACATACTGTACTCACAGAATGACACCATCCAAAAAAATGAATACATAAAAACCTTTGACGATAAGATTACCACCCGATTATACCTTATCAATACCTATAATGAATTTTATTTTGAAAGTGATAATGGTCAACAATTAGCATTCATTCCTAATAGCCGTGATTACCTTGGTGCTTCAATAGGATTTAGAAGTATTGAAATCGCCTATGGGTTTTCGCCAAGCTTTCTTGCCGAGAATAGGGATAATGCAGATTCCAAACTTTTCAATCTGAATTTTAGAATGTTTCTTGGTCAATGGATGCAAAATTTAGACTACTATCGCCAAAAAGGTTTTACGGTTCAACTTGATGACCAATCTGCCTATTTGGAAAATTTGGAAACCTGGAAAGTCGGGGGTCGCACCTCTTATATTTTCAATAAGAATTTTTCATTTAGAGCAATTGGTGCACAAAACGAATGGCAAGTTAAAAGTGCAGGTAGTTTTGTGCCAAGATTGGCCTATTACTATACCCGGTATAAGTTAACTGATGCAGGGACTTCTGAAGATGCCTCAACAATTAATGTTGCCCTTTCACCAGGTTATTATTACAATTGGGCAATAACTAAGAATATATTATTGTCTGGCGGTTTGACGGTTGGTGCTGGGTTCAGTTTTAGTGAAGGTTTGGGCACAGAAGATACAACATCCCTTCTTGTGGAAAGTACAGCAAGAATTGTATTGAGCTATAATTCCAATTCGTTTTTTGGTGGTATTACCTCAAACGCACACATATTTGGACATGATATTGACCCGACAACTTATTTAAGCGATGAGCTAGTTTATGCAGAGATTTATATTGGCTATCGTTTTAACGCACCAAAATCTATGTTGAAATTTGCTGATAAGGTAAACGCTAAAATTGGTGTTTTGCAGTAACCCTAGGCATTTACCTGTACCTTTGCTAAAAATGTCTTAATCCTATAACATGTTCCCATTAAGAAGAAACCGAAGACTCCGTGCTAACCAAGCCATTAGAAGTTTAGTAAGGGAAACGTCTATCTCACCTGATGATTTTTTAGTTCCACTATTTATAGTTGAAGGTAAAGGTGTAAAACAGGAAATAGCTTCCATGCCCAATTATTTCAGGTATAGCTTGGATTTACTTGAGAAAGAAGTCAAAGAACTTTGGGACTTGGGACTAAAAGCGGTTTTACTTTTTGTAAAAGTTCCTGATGATTTGAAGGACAACAAAGGTAAAGAGGCTCTAAATCCTGAAGGTTTAATGCAAAGGGCCATAAAAACGGTCAAAAATGCTTGTCCGCAAATGTTAGTTATGACTGATGTTGCACTAGATCCCTATTCTATCTACGGTCACGATGGCATTATAGAAAACGGGAAAATTATCAATGATACTACTAATTCTTTTTTAGCTGAAATGAGCCTGAGCCATGCCCGAGAGGGAGCAGATTTTGTCGCACCAAGCGATATGATGGACGGCAGGATTTTAACAATACGTCAAGCTTTGGAAAACAATGGTTTCATAGATACTGGCATTATGAGTTATTCTGCAAAATACGCCTCGTCATTTTACGGCCCATTTCGAGATGCATTGGATTCGGCACCAGCTGACATCCAAAATATCCCAAAAGACAAAAAAACCTATCAGATGGATTTTGCCAATAGAGATGAAGCCATCAAAGAAACCCAAATGGATGTTGATGAGGGAGCAGATATCGTGATGGTTAAACCCGGGCTTTGTTATTTGGATATTGTTCGGGATATAAAAAACAACTTTGAAGTACCAGTTGCAGTGTATCAGGTTTCAGGAGAGTACTCCATGCTAAAAGCGGCTGCCGAAAAAGGTTGGCTCAATCATGATGCCGTAATGTTAGAGCAAGTAACGGCCATCAAAAGAGCTGGGGCAGATATTATTGCATCTTATTTTGCAAAGGACGTGGTAAATCTTCTTTAATTGATAATACCAACAAACTTTAATATCTTTTTATTATTTTGATTCGAAACTGTATATTTTTATTTGTTACATTTACATCGTGTTTTACTTAAATTACTTTACAATCAAAAATGGATGCGATTGATGATCAAATAATTAAAATGCTCAAAAAAAATGCCCGCGAGCCATTTGCGGCAATTGGTAAGCGTGTTAATCTATCGGCACCTGCCATTGGAAAACGCGTAAAGCAATTAGAAGATAAAGGTATTATCCGCGGCTATTCTCTTAGATTAAATCATGAGAAGCTTGGGGTCAGGGTAAAAGCTTATATCATCTTAAAAATTCACCAATCGAGCACGATAAAGACCGCTTATAACCAGATTAGAACGCTATCAGAAGTACAAAGATGCGACAGGACTACAGGCGAGGATTCCCTTTGTATACTCGGATATTTTAAGACCAATAAAGAGCTGATTTTCTTCATTGAGAGAATTACGCAGTACGGTATAACGGATACTAGAATTATTTTGGAGGAATAATCAGCACTCTAAAGCCCGATGAATTAGTATAATTTCAATACTTTAGTAAAAACAAAAGCGTCGATGGGTCTTCTCATATTTTATGCATTAATTTCAATCTTTTTTTCTTTTTTATGTTCGATTCTTGAAGCAGTGCTCCTAAGCGTTACCCCTACTTTCATTAAGGTAAAAAAACAAGAGGGAAAGCACTATGCAGATGAATTAGAACAGCTTAAAAAAGACGTAGACCGGCCTCTCATTGCCATTCTTACCCTAAATACAATCGCACATACTGTGGGTGCAATCTTGGTTGGTGTTCAAGCGAAAATCGCCTATACCGAACTTTACGGAAGCCAACAAACGTCAATACTTGGTATCGATTTCACGGTAGATCTAATGGTGGGCATTGTTTCTACCATTATGACGATTTTGATTCTGGTGGCTTCAGAAATAATTCCAAAAACCATTGGGGCAACTTACTGGAAACAATTGGCAAATTTTACAACAAAAGCACTCAAGATTTTAATTTTTCCACTTAGATATACGGGTATTCTCTGGATTCTCCAGTTAACCACTAAGTTGATTGGCGGGAAGGGCCACGGTAGTATCCTAAGTCGGGAAGGGTTTTTGGTCATGGCCGATATGGCGGAGGAAGAAGGCGTTTTTCAGGAAAATGAAAGTAAGATAATCCGCAACTTGCTCAACTTTAAAGAAGTTTTTGCCAAAGATATAATGACGCCTAGAACTGTGATGAAAGCCGAAGACGAAAGTACCACGGTTGAGGATTTTTTCAGCAGGAATATGAATCTTCGTTTTTCAAGAATTCCAATTTATGAAGATGACCCAGATAATATCAAAGGATTGGTATTAAAGGACGAAATCTTCAAGGAAATGGCACTCGATAATAAAAACAAAAAACTGTCTGAAATAAAGAGGGATGTATTGGTAGTGGACCGAGAATTACCCATACCCCGTTTGTTTGAAAAATTGGTTGAAAACAAGAGCCACATGGCGTTGGTAGTAGATGAATATGGATCTGTAAGTGGTCTAGTCACCATGGAAGATGTTATCGAAACCCTGTTGGGTCTTGAAATAATGGACGAAAGTGATAATGTATCAGACCTTCAATATCTAGCCCGCAAAAGTTGGGAGCGGAGAGCTAAAAAGCTTGGCCTAATTGAGGAAATTTCGGCCAAAACCACCGTTGACGAAAATGCTGAGGAAAACGATAATTGATGCCTGAATGCTTTATTAAAACGCCGTTAGGTATCGCCAAACTTTGCGGTGATAAAAACGGTATCTCTTCAATAGTCATTTTAAATTCAAAAGAAGCAATAACCGAAATTGTCCCCATTGAACTGGAAGATGCTGTAAGGCAGCTTGATGAGTACTTTGCTGGGCAACGAAGGGATTTTGATTTAAATCTGAATTTTAAAGGCACAGATTTCCAAATAATGGTCTGGAAGCAACTACAGTCCATTCCCTTTGGTAAAACAATATCGTATCTAGAACTATCAAAACAACTTGGTGATGTCAAGGCGATTCGTGCCGTTGCGAATGCCAATGGTAAAAACCCGCTTTGGGTCGTAGTTCCCTGCCACAGGGTCATTGGCAGTGATGGAAGTTTAACCGGATATGCAGGTGGGCTTCATAGAAAACAATGGCTTTTGGAGCATGAAAGCCCTTACAAACAGCAAAGTCTATTTTAATGTATAAAATCCTTACCGAGTTTTTACAGCGATTTTTCAAACCATCAACCATCTACAAGTATGGCTTCAATTGGTCGCCGATGTACCGTCGCACCACCGCCAAAATAATTGAGGTGAGCGACGATTTGCATAAAGTGGTCATCAAATTAAAACCAAGCTGGAAAAACAGAAATTACACAGGAACTATTTTTGGGGGAAGTATGCTTTCAGCCACCGACCCAATTTATATGATTCAGCTGATACAGATTTTGGGAAAAGACTATGTAGTCTGGGACAAAGCGGTAGAGGCTCGATATCGCCGACCTGCCAAGACCGAAATTTTTGGGGAGTTCTTGTTTTCAGTTGCAGAAATAATGGACATAAAACGCAACGTTTCAGATGAAAAAGAAATTGACGTTGTAAAAACAATGCACCTCAAGGATAACGAACAAAATATTATTGCTACTTTTAAAAAGACCATTTACGTGGCAGAGAAAAAGTACTATAAGGAAAAATTAAAGCGAAGAAAATCAAACAACTAATACATGAAATTCTTAAAAAACCTTCTTAAGTTTTTAGTTATCGTCATAATTTTGACTGTGGCGGTACTTTATATAACAGACACCGATTATTTGCTAAAGGCCGTTCGTACCATTTATCTCAAAGGGCACACTACTGCCTATCTCGAGGATTATAAACACTTCGATAACCAGCCAATTAATTCGGCGGAGCATCATCCTTGGCCCAATCATGTAAATTACAACTCCGTTAAGGCAACAGAAAAATTACAGCAAGTCAATAAAGATTGGGGTACTGTAGCCTATGTAATCATAAAAAACGATAGCATCTGGTTTGAGGAATATCTTGATGATTTTAATGAAAATTCCAAAACCAACTCATTTTCCATAGCAAAAAGCTACGTCTCTGGGCTTATGGGAAAAGCCATAATGGAGGGTCATATCAAAAGTCTTGACCAACCTATCTGCGATTTTCTTCCTGAATTTTGTGAGGGCTTGGCCGCAAAAACTACGGTTGGTGACTTATCCAGTATGGCATCGGGAACCGACTGGGATGAAGCCTATTATTCACCCTTATCAATTACTACCCGAGCTTACTTTGACGATGATTTGGCTAAGGTTATAAACGGTCTTGAAGTGGTCAACGAACCTGGTCAAGCTTTCAAATACGCCAGCGGCGACACCCAAATGCTAGCCATGGTTATTGAAAAAGCCACAGGCAAAACCATGTACCAATACCTGGAAGAAAGTTTCTGGAAACCGCTTGGCAGCAAAAATTCTGCGCTTTGGCAAGTGGATAGTGAGGGTCAAGATTTGGTTAAGGCTTACTGCTGTATTGCCAGTAACGCCAAGGATTTTGCGCGTTTCGGAAAGCTATACAAAGACTACGGTAAATGGAAAGGAAAACAGATTTTAGACTCGGCATTTGTGGCTAAATCATTAAAGCCTCGATTTTCTGAAAGTCCACAATACGGTTATGGCTTTTGGTTACATAAACAAGACGGTAAGACGTTTTTCATGATGCGAGGTCATTTGGGTCAGTATGTTATTGTAGAGCCAAACGACAATGTCATCATTGTAAGATTAGGCCATCAAAAGTCGCCCGATGCTGGGATTGGGGTTTATACTCAGGATATTTCGGTTTATATTGAGGAGGCTTATAAAATGTTAGAACAAAATAAGTAGACTATCGCGTTTCTCTATTATCTGAATTCAAATCTTGTAAAAACAATTGAATTCACACGTCATCCAAAGTAATACATCCATTTAAGGGTAATAAGATGCTCAAAAAACTAAACTTAGAAAACATTCTCTTTCTCGATATTGAGACCGTTCCTGAAACGGCCGAATTTTCTGGGTTGAACGAAACCAAGCAAGAGCTCTGGAGTCAAAAATCGAAATATCAGCGCCGGGAAGATTATACACCTGAAGAATTTTACGAACGTGCCGGGATTTGGGCCGAGTTTGGTAAAATAATTTGTATTTCGGTAGGGTATTTTAAAATGGAGGGCGATGTGCGTACCTTTCGGGTAACGACATTTCACGGTGAGGAAGACAAAATTCTCAATGAGTTCAAAAACCTTATCATTACCCATTTCAGCCAAAACAAACATTTACTTTGTGCGCATAACGGCAAAGAATTTGATTTTCCCTACATCGCCCGTCGAATGATAATACACAACATTGAGTTGCCATATAAACTTAATCTTTTCGGAAAAAAACCCTGGGAGGTCCCGCATTTAGACACTCTCGAACTCTGGAAATTTGGCGACTATAAAACGTATACCTCCCTAAAGCTGCTAACCAACGTTTTAGGCATCCCCTCGCCTAAGGATGATATTGATGGCAGTGAAGTCTATCGCGTTTTTTACGAAGAAAATGATATTGACCGCATCATCGACTACTGCGAAAAAGATACTATTGCCGTTGCGCAGATTTTATTGCGATTGCGTGGCGATGAATTGTTACATGAGAATGAAATCATACACGTATGAGTCATCCAGAAAAATTTCTTCAGGTTAAAGATCTTTCCATTTCGTTTTCTTCAGATGGAAAAGATACCGAAATCATCCATAAGATATCTTACGATTTATATCCAAACGAAATCCTTGGGATTGTTGGTGAATCAGGCTCCGGTAAATCTGTTTCCTCTCTTGCGATTTTAGGATTACTGCCCAAACGGATTTCAAAAATTACCACAGGAAAGATTGTTTTTGGAGATATGGACTTGGTCACGATGAGTAATGATGAATTTCAAAATATACGCGGAAACGAGATAGCCATGATTTTTCAAGAGCCAATGAGCAGTCTTAATCCATCAATGACTTGCGGGCGGCAGGTAGCAGAAATACTTCGCCGGCATACCAGTCTTAACAGTTCTGACATCAAAACCGAGGTCCTTTCTTTGTTTGATAAGGTAAAGCTTCCAAAGCCAGAACGTATTTTTAATTCTTACCCTCACGAAATTAGTGGTGGACAAAAGCAACGCGTCATGATTGCCATGGCCATTGCCTGTAAACCGAAGATTCTCGTTGCAGATGAACCAACCACCGCACTTGATGTTACTGTTCAGCAAGAAATAATCTCGCTCTTGAAACAATTACAGGCCGAACAACAAATGAGCATCATTTTTATTTCCCACGACTTGTCCTTGGTTTCAGAAATCGCAAATCGTGTGCTGGTGATGTACAAAGGCAATATTGTGGAGCAGGGAAAAGTGGAGGATATCTTCCAATTACCTGAACATTCTTACACCAAAGCATTGATAAATTCAAAGCCCTCAATGGCTTCACGTTTAAAACAACTCCCAACAGTTGATGATTTTTTAAACGACACCAAGAACTGCAAAGTCATTACTGCCGATGAAAGACAAAGCCAGCATGCCAAAATATATTCGCAACCTCCTATTTTAGAGGTAGTGGATTTAGAAAAAGAATATACCACGAAGTCAGGTTTTTTCTCAAAACCAAAAGGTTTTAAGGCGGTGAATCAGGTAAGTTTCAAACTGTATAAAGGTGAAACACTGGGTCTTGTTGGAGAGTCTGGTTGCGGGAAATCGACCCTATCCAATGCCATTTTGCAGTTGGACAAAGCAACGGCTGGTCATATTTTCTATAAAGGAAAAGACATCACAAAATATTCTGAATCAGAAATAAGAAAACTAAGAAAGGACATCCAAATAATTTTTCAAGACCCTTATGCTTCGTTGAATCCGCGACTTTCCGTTGGTCAAGCAATTTTAGAACCAATGAAGGTTCACCAGATTGGTGATTCAGATGCTGAAAGAAAGCGTCGAGTGTTGGATTTACTTGAAAAAGTAGGTCTCAATGAATCATTTTACAATCGCTATCCCCATGAGTTTTCAGGAGGTCAACGTCAAAGAATAGGCATTGCTAGAGCAATTGCTCTAGAACCAGAGTTGATTATCTGTGACGAATCGGTTTCGGCGTTGGATATTTCCGTTCAAGCGCAGGTGCTAAATTTATTGAATGACCTTAAGCGGAATTTGGGATTGACCTATATTTTCATCTCCCACGATTTAGCAGTAGTTAAATATATGTCAGATAACCTCATCGTGATGAAAGATGGTAAAATAGAAGAAATGGCAGATGCCGACCAGATTTACAATAATCCAAGATCGGCATACACCAAAAAGTTAATTCAAGCAATACCCAAGGGTATTTAGGGGGGTCCCATGGTTAAAGCATGAATACTTTTTTAGTTAAGGTTAAGATGTTTTTAAGCAATCTTAAGGTTTTTTGAAAACTCTTCATCAACTTGTTTTCAGCAGTCATAGTGTTAGGGTTTTGGGTAATTGAATTCATAAGTAAATTTCAATTCATTAAGTAGGTTTAATGGTAGATTTGGAACAAAAAAGGCTTTGCGAAAATAATTTAGGTTAAGGGTTATTTGAGTGCAAAACGATAAAATGACTTTCATTTTTTATAACACTTCAAACATAAAACAAATATTCCGATTATCTGTTGAAATGCATTATTAATCGATTAAATACATAATTATTTAACCATTTTTGATATTTTTAAGAATTTTCTTACTTTATTTAAAGCTTAAATTCGAAGGTTGGCCAAACATTGAAAGTTTGGGGCGTGGTGTTCATTTTGTAATCCAATCAAGATTTGGGAGTAACATTAACATCCTTAAATCAAAAAAGAACATAGCCTTATTCAGGCTTGAAAACATTGTTCTTCTCAAACTCAAATTTCTTATTGATTTGAAGTTTTAGGTTTCTAAAGGCAATAAACAATTCTTCAATGCCTTTTACTTTTTCGTCTTTGGAAGCTGTTTTGAGCCTGAGTAGGCTATTCAATTTTTGAATCTTAGTATCCAAGGCCGTCATCCTTGCTGAAATTTCCTTGGTTTGAAGCACTTTAGGCATTTCGTCCCTTATTTCTTTTGTGAATGTCGTTATAAGTCCAGGTTCGCGATTGAAAAATTCAATATTGGCTTTTTTCAAGGATTCTATTTGAACAGCCAGTTCATTGTATTTCTGCCAATCTACGACTGATTCCCTTGAGTCTGTACTTAGTCCGAATTCAACGTATTCAATTTTTGATAGATCATCTTCATTTATGGTTCGCGCTGCGATTTTTTCTTGGGTTTCTTTTTGCAAATTGACTGGCCCGTTGTCATTACAAGCTATGATAACGAGTAGAACAATAAGACCTAATATTTTTTTTTGACTTATTAGCATTTATAGGCAAACTACATTCGACGTAAATCTTGCTTTTGTATTTAAAACAAAAATTCAAGATTGCATCAAATATAGATAAAGAACCCAATTCGAAAATTCCATTAACAAAAAAATAGGCTCGGTATGTTTTTATAGCCTATCTATTCTATTTATTTTTGATACTGATTTAATCTCACTAAATGTCCAAAATTTTAATAATTGGTGCAGGAGGGCAAATAGGCTCTGAGCTTACCTTTAAACTTCGCCATTTACATGGTAACGATGCTGTAGTAGCTAGTGATATTAATACCCACAATATGGAATTGGTCAATTCTGGTCCATTTGAAATTGTTGATGCAGAAGATTTTGATTCTGTGAAAAAATGCGTTGACAAACACCATATAGATACCATTTACCTTATGGCAGCCATGCTTAGCGCTACGGGCGAAAAACAACCAATGCGGGCTTGGAATCTAAATATGAATTCACTCTTTCACGTTCTGAATCTCGCCAAGGATGGAGTTATCAAAAAAATATTCTGGCCGTCTAGCATTGCTGTTTTTGGCAAAACAACACCTAAGGCAAACACCCCACAACATGCATCAATGGAACCGGCCACGGTTTATGGCATAACAAAACAAACCGGTGAACGATGGTGTGAATACTACCATCATAAATATGATGTAGATGTAAGAAGCTTAAGATTTCCAGGCATCATAAGTTGGAAAACAATGCCCGGAGGTGGCACAACAGATTATGCCGTTGAGATTTATCACAGGGCTATTTTAAATAAAAAGTACGAATGCTTCCTTTCGGAAGATACAGCGCTTCCTATGATGTTCATGGAAGACGCCATCGAAGCGATGACTCAACTCATGAATGCCCCGTCAACACACATCAAGATTAGGTCATCTTATAATCTTTCAGCCATAAGTTTTACACCTTCGGAAATTTCGGCTGAAATAAAAAGACACATTCCCGATTTTACAGTTTCCTACAATCCTGATTTTAGGCAGCAAATTGCTGATAGTTGGCCAAATTCAATTGACGACTCAAAGGCGAGGGAAGATTGGAACTGGAACCATCAATTTGATTTGAGGGCAATCACCGAGGAAATGCTATCACAGCTAGAAAAGAAATATGAATCTTCCCATCTTGAAACTGACTGATTTTAATGATATCTTTTTCATTAACATAAGTTTAACCAATTTAATTTTTATTAGAGTGATGACATTTTAGACGGTTTCCGATATCTTGATAGTAACGACAATTTAAACTATCAATATCATGAAGTCTTTAAGAATCTTACCGCTAATTACCTTACTCACAGTATTGAGCTGCGGAGACAAATCTCCACAGAATACGCAAGACGATTTTTCTGAATACGATTACGCATCAGAAAGCTACCAAGCATACGGACAAGACAATTCTACCCCAGTCAACACAAACGGAGGTTACAAGCCTGAAGAGGGCCGCAGAGGGTCAAATAATAATTCCAATTTAAGTTTATCAAATAAGAAGAACTATAAAATAATGAGCCAGCAGTACAATATGGTATATGGTATTCTGCCCATACCAACTAATTGGGAGGCAAGGACAAATGACAAAGATTATATTGTCTTTTCATCGCCACAGGGCGTTAAAGTCTACCAAGACCGCTTTGCCTCATTCCATTACTCTAACAATCCACAAATGAACCAAATGAGTGCTCGAAACGGTATGCAGGTTCAGCCGGTTGCCTCTATCGAAACCGTAATTCAAAGAGATTTGGTGCCGGTACTAAAAAAGTCAGGTCATAGGGTATTACGTCAATATGAATATCAAGATATAGCCGCACTTGACAAACGCCAAGACAGCTACTTGTTCAAAGGTATTCCAGAAAACAAACAATATAGATGTGTCATCTTAGAAACCGAAGACGGCAAGGGCAATAAAAGTGTAGGTGTTTTTAGATACTTCATAACGCAATACCAAGGCATAGACAATGTAAATTGGGGTTACACCCTTAACCAAATGGACGCACCAGCAGGGATTTTTGAGCAAGCCAAAGCAAACTACTTGTTTGCACTATCAAACTTAAAAATCAATCCTAACTGGATCAAGACCAATAATAATCATTATGCCAATAAGTCTAAGCAAAGCACAATGGCGCACAATCGCCGTATGGCCGAAAAAAGAGCTTATAACCAAACAAGAAACGCGATAGCCGAATCAAACAGTTCAATCTTAGACGATAATTTCAACAGTTACATGAAACGTAGTAAAATGAACGATGCCGGCCATTCAAAATCTGTGGATGCCGTTTGGGAACGAAGTAATTGGAACGACCAAAGTGGCAATACCTATCAAGTTGACGGTTACTATGACCAAGTTTACAAGGGAACAAATGATGTTTACGCTGGCAGCAACAATCCTAATTGGAACCCAAATGTTGACAGCTCAACCAATGATATCAATTGGGAAGAACTGGAGGAAAACGACCAATATTATAATGAATACTAAAGGCTAATGGCTTTTAAACGTTATAAATCTAATTTGATAGTACAGTATTTGTTGAAAATTTAAATTAATGTATCTTTCTCATGCTAAGATATTCACATGGGAGAAGCCTACAAATTAAATAATCAACTACATCTAATTAGAGCCATTAAGGAAAATGATTCAATTGCCTTAAAAGATTTTTATACCGAAAATTATAGAAAGGTTGAAATTATGGTTCTCAAGAACAGTGGCACAAAAGCACAAGCCAAAGACGTTTATCAGGACTCCTTTATTGCAGTTTGGAACAATGTTAAAAGCGGAAAGTTTGAACCTGATAGTGATACAGCATTGCAAGGCTATTTATATAGAATTGCCAAAAATAAGTGGTTGGATGTTCTGCGTTCAAAACGTTTTAAGTCAACCCAATCACTAACTGAAGAACGAACACAATTTCTGAAACAAGAAGAGGATTACTCTGAAGATGCCGAGGAAACAAAAAAAATGAATCTAACAATGGAAGCCTTTAAAAATTTAGGGGAACCATGTAAACAACTATTAAAAACCTTTTATTTCGAGAAAAAATCCCTGCGCGAAATTTCAGCTGATTTGGAGATCGCAGAGAGTTCGGTAAGAAACAAAAAGTATAGATGTATGGAAAAACTTAGAGCATCTGTATTAGCCCCATAAAATCAAGACTATTGAAAACAGAAAACAACATATCACAAGAGTTATTAGAGCGTGTCGAACGCTATTTAAATAACGAGCTTTCCAAACAGGAACTTGAAGAATTTGAATCACAAATGCAAACAGATGCTAATTTTAGGATTAAAGTCGAAGATATAAATTCACTTTTATTGGGGATTCAAAATCAATCTTTAAAGGAAGAATTAGATAAATTCCACAAAGACATCCCAGAAGGAAAGGTACGCCCGCTCAATGCCCAAGGTTATTCCCAATGGCGAAAATTTGCGGCTGCTGCCGTTATTTTACTAGCTGTAACCGGTTTCTGGTGGTTTAGCACCCCAACCCATGAGCGCCTATATGACGATTATTTTATCGCAGATCCTGGCCTTCCAACAGTTATGGGCGATAACGATGCGGAAACCTACGATTTCTATCACGGTATGGTAGATTATAAACAGGGTAATTACGACAAGGCCATTGCTGCCTGGGAAGCTTTAAAGACCACTCAAAAGCAAAATGACACTTTGGATTACTTCCTTGGTGTTGCCCATTTAGCAAAAGGCAATACGGCTAATGCCATTGATTTTTTAAATACTGTTTGTGAAAAGGAAGGCTTTGTGCTTTCAGAGGATTGCGATTATTATTTGGGCTTGGCCTATTTAAAACAAGGTAATATTGAAAGGGCGAAAACTAGTTTAGAAAAATCAGATTCAGAAAAAGCCATCGCTTTATTATCTGAATTACAATAGCAATTAACCCATAAAATGGAAAAAGAAAGTAGGCATATTGTTTTAATAGTAGTTCTTTTCGTTTTTTCATTTTCAAACTTTTCCCAAAGCCAAGAATACAAATCCCAACGTATTAAACAGCTGATTGACGCCGACTCCTTAAAACAAGCCGAAAAAGAGCTTTCCATTCAAACAGATTACTATACAAAGCTTGGGCAAACTGACTCTCTTGCGCAATTAATTTACTTCCACGGGAGAATTCCGCAAATTCAAGGTAAATCAAACTTTATTGAAATAGCAGAAAATGCCTTGAGCAATTTCAAGAGATTAAACCCCGACCCATCGGCTCTTCACGATGCTTATTTTGGAATTGCAGACTTGGCAAGAAGTAATGAGCTATTTCAAATATCATTTGACTATCATGAAAAAGGATACGAAGTAGCAAAAAATGCGAAAAAGAATAAGCTTTCTATGATGTCTAACCGTGCCTACGGAATGGCTAGCACTTCTTACTTTATGCGTGATTTTGAGAAGGTGAAAAAGTATGGTCGTGAATCTTACAAATTGAATAAAAAAAATCCTGAAGCTTCGGCCACAAGTATTTATAACGCCTGTAACATTTTAGGCATAATGATGCAAAATGACAACAAGTTAGATAGTGCGCTTTATTATTATAATCAGGGCGTCAAGGCTCTAAAAAGCTCTAATGGGAATCTTAAGGAGCGTTTGTATTACCCTGCTGTCCTCAATGCAAACACTGCGGTAGTTTTAATGAATCAAGGCAAGATATATGAGGCATTGAAATTACAGGAATTGGCCAAAGAAGGCTATAAATCGGTTTTAGACTCACTGCCAAATGACCCTACAATCAATAGTATTAGATACAATTATTTGGCAACGATTAATGACATTGGGAGCAGCTATGTTAAGCTTGGCCAAATTGAAAGAGCAGAGCAACTTTTTGAATATAATTATTTAAAAGCCAAAGAATTTTATCCTGAAAATAGCATCCAGCAATTGGTATTTACCAACCAATACGCCCAAGGTAAGTGGGTGTCAAATGACCATGAGACCGCTTTAAAACTAATTGATGAATCCTACGAAAGGCTGAAAGAATTGGGTAGCAACTATGCGGGATATATGACTTACGGTCTTGGCACCAAAGCCAATATTCTTGAGAATATGGGTAAAATTCCTGAAGCCTATAAGGCATTTAAACAGAGTGACTCACTTTATAATATTGTAGATTCTGGTAGCTACAGCCACGACAGGTTGGCCAAATTAAGAGAAGCGGCACTATTTTATTCAAGAAATAATTATAAGGATGAAGCATTGGCCGTCGCTGATGAAATCACTGAAAATACGATATCAAGATCATCGATAAATATTTTAGAACAAATTAAAACCAATGATTTCCTCGCTGAAATAAATTATAATCTGGGCAACAACAAAGAAGCGATAAGGTGGTGCACAAAGACTATTGAACTCATTGACGAGAGCAGTGATTCAGAAAACTCAAATGTTTCAATCTATAATCAACTAAAATTAAATGCCTTAATGTATAAGGCAGGTGCTACATTTAAAATGGTAAATGAGCAAGATATAGAAGCCATGTTAGGCGTTTTTGATGACACGAAAAAAATTATTGAAATCTTAAACGAAAATTCATCCAGATTTACGTCGAGTTACGACAAGAGTCAATTTTTTTACACTACAATAAACGCACTGGATTTTGCTATATCGGTTAGTCTGAGGCTTTATAAGCTCACTGAGGAGAGGCAATACCTAGACTATATCATTGCCATGAAAGAGGCCAGCCTTTACAACATAATTCGAAGTAAAATTGCGGTACGAGAAGATATCAAATTCAAAAACATACCCGAGAAAATTATCGAACGTGAAATCGAGTTAAAAGACAGTCTCAATAACTTGAACCTATTGGATTTTGATAAAGAATTTCAAGATAATTATGTCTTGTTAGAAGAGAAATGGTCTGGTTTCATAAAAACTATAAAAGAAAAGTATCCAGAATACTACAATCTTAAATATAAATCGATAAATCCATCTAACGACTTTGCGTCTAAAAATCTTCCTGAAAACACAACTGTAATACGTTATATGTTTATTGAAGATTCACTTTATGCATTTGTTGCAGATAAAGAAGAACGGGAATTGATTGCTCTTAACAGCAATAACCTCGAGGAGGAGGTTGAATTTTTATCCAAACCAAATCTAAATGAGAAAAGGACTTTAGAAGTACTTTATAATTTATACAAAAAGCTTTGGTATCCGCTAGAAAATAAATTGAAAAATGAAAAGATCATTATAATCCCCGATGAAGAATTATTCAATTTAAGTTTTGAAACCCTTTGCGAGAAACTAGCCCCAAATTATATCGAACTATCTAAAATCAGCTTGCTAAAAAAACACATAATATCCTA
>JBCCOJ010000047.1:0-17842 GCA_039025415.1 Bacteroidota bacterium
AGCCGTTTCAACCATTTCTTTTCTCGAAAGAACCACTTTTTTAAGTTCACTTGAATTTATCAGGCTAATACCCTCTGAGACCAAACGAAGATGATGTGCCTTTTTATCTTCAGCGAATGAATCGGCAGATTTTTCAATAAAATGATTAAAGAACGATTCATTTAATTCAACCATCAGTTGAGATAAATCAATTTCTACTGAAATGCTCTCTGAACGCTCAATTGGAAATAAAACCGCGGGGGCTTCGGAATCAAATGGTGCAAAAATGAATCCGCTTTCAGAAAACTCGTTGGTTGTAAAGAGGTCTTTACTAGATTGTAAACGCCCTTGAATCTTGGTTTCTTTGGCTTTTCTGTAGGCAACAAATGGCAATTCTTGTTTATAGTGCGCTTTTAATTGCAAGAAGAATTCCGGAATGTCCATCCTACTTAGCTTTAGGTAGGGAGATTGTTGACAATCTGCAAATCGAAATCAAATTATCATCATCATCGGTTATTTTGATATCAATTAGCTGGGTGGTCCTGCCTTTATGGATAAAGGTTGCCTTGGCATAAACTTTACCGTCCCTCACACTTTTTAAATGATTTGCGGTGATTTCAAGCCCACGCACGAACTTATTCTCAATATCTAAAAAAATATGGGATGCAAAACTACCAACGCTTTCAGCCAGCGCCGCTGTTGCTCCGCCGTGCAAAACACCATCTGGTTGATGCACCCTCGATGTCACAGGCATGCTTGCCACTAAAAAATCATCGCCGTAATCAATCATTTCAATGCCTAAAGTTTCCATTAAGGTATTTTTACTTACTGCATTTGCCTTAGCTAGCACTTCTTCTTTCGATAATTGCATAGATTAAAGTATTTTTGGATGTTTTGAAGGTTTATCGACCGTCATTTAGCTTTGCAAAAATACGAAAAGCAAGAACCAAATGAATTTCCAAGAAAAGGAAATATCCTACAAATCAACCAACACCTACTCTACCCTTAATCAGTTTACCGAAAAAACTGAATACGTTTGGTTCGTCTGTCACGGTATGGGTTATTTAAGTCGGTATTTCCTAAAATATTTCAAAGACCTAAATACTGAAAAGCACTATATCATCGCCCCTCAGGCACCAAGTAAATATTATCTACCGCCAAAATTTAAGCACGTTGGGGCAAGTTGGTTAACTCGCGAAAATACAATTGCGGAAACCGAAAATATTATGCGCTGCTATGATTCGATTTTTGAGGCTGAACCAGCGCTGATTTCAACAAAACTTATCGTTCTAGGTTATTCACAAGGCGTTAGTGTTGCAATGCGTTATTTAGCAAAAAGAAAATTGCATTGCGAGCATCTCATTCTTCATTCTGGCGGAATACCAGTTGAACTGAAATCGTCTGACTTCAAATACTTTAATGGTAAACCAATCTTGATTTACGGAAATAAGGATGAATACCTCTCTCCTGAGCGCATTGAAGAGCAGACTAAAATGGCCAAGAATCTCTTTGGGAATCAACTAGAGATTATTGAGTTTGAAGGTGTGCACGAAGTGAATGTTGATTTTATCAATAAACTCGTGTAAATTCTACGGTTATCCGTTTAAATCAAATTATTCAAAAATAATGGCTGTCGCCGCAAGGACGGGACAACCTCGGCAATCCATGCCCTAATAATATATTTTCTGCTATCTAAACCTTAGATTCCACATCCAACTTCTTAACACAAAAAACTCTGGTATTATAATTGATAAAAGTTAGAGCATTAACTCTTAATACACTTCCATCATGAAAACTTCCCGAAGACAAAAACCAGAAATCAACTCAGGCTCAATGGCCGACATCGCATTTTTATTGCTTATTTTCTTTTTAGTAACTGCAATGATACCAAAGGACAAAGGCATTAGTCGGAAACTGCCCAGTATTTGTCCGCCAGGTCAAAACTGTAACGCCGAAGTCAAACAGCGAAACACCCTCGAAATACTTGTCAATGGACAAGACGAGTTAATGGTTGAAAACGAAAAACTTGATATTTCCAAATTAAAGGGAAAGGTTAAATTATTTCTGGATAATAACGGCAACAAAACCTGTGATTATTGCTCGGGAACTTCAGAAGAAACGCTATCTGAGCATCCCGACAAAGCCGTAATTTCATTAAAGAATGATATGCAAACTACTTATGATTTTTATATCCAGATTCAAGATGAAATCACAAAGGCCTATTTTGAATTGAGATCTAATTATGCCAAATCAAAGTTCAACAAGAATCCAAAAGAATTGACCGAAGATGAATTAAAGGAAGTGAGAAAGGCCTATCCCATTTTGTTGTCTGAGGTTGAGAATTAGATAATAAAAAAAACCTCAGAGGTTTTGAAGGCCTGTGAGGTTTTTTCCAGGTAACGTTGAAGAAAAATTGGCATTAAAAACCAGATGCATCGCTTTTATTGAACCAATTTAGACTGTTACTGGTTTTCATAAATCACTTCAAACGATAAATGGTATTATTTTTTTCACCAATCTTTTCAAAAAGTTCTTGTCTTATTCCTTCTTTTAAATCTCTGCTTGCAGTAGCCGAGGAAATATTATTAAAAACAGACATATAGTCTTTTCTTGCAAATGATGATTTACCCATAGATACAAAATACTCTAATCGTTGTTGCTGATTAAAAGTCCGATTGCTAAAGTTTAAAATTTCCTCTAAAGATTTATTAAGTATATCCAACATATATTCAATAAATAAGGTGGAGTGACCTAATTTATCGCATTCGGCAAGCACTGCATAATACGTTTCTTGCTCTTTACTTATTAAGGTCTCGAACGGTAAAAACTCAAATACTGGATATTCCCCCATTAGGATTAGCGTTTGCCAAAGACGACCCATTCTTCCATTACCGTCCAAAAACGGGTGAATAAATTCCATTTCATAATGAAATACACAGCTTTTTATCAAAATTAAATCCTCAGAGTTTTTCAAATAGGCAAATAAATCCTTCATTAGATAAGGTACGTTTTTGTAAGGAGGAGCAGCATGTTTTACAATTTTCCCCTTAATAATACCAATCTGTTGCCTTCTATAATTTCCAGGATTTTTAATTAATCCATTCATTAACATTTTATGAGCCTCAAGGTATGATGATTCATTAAAGGGTTGGAAAGAATTCAGATTTTTATAAACCCTTTCGGCATTTAGAACCTCGGTTATGTCTTTTTCAGGGCCAATAATTCTTTTATTTTCGATTAAGGCCGTGATTTGAGATTTTGTTAACGTGTTACCCTCAATTGCTAATGTTGAGTGCAGTGTTTTTATTCTACTTTGTTTACGTAGCTTGGGAGATGTAGCGTCGAGATGAAAGGCATTGATTTCACCAATACGTTCTGAAATCGACTTAATCAATTCCAGAACTTTGACAGATATGTTGTAAGGTGGTTTCGAAACTATAGTATCATTTGATACTATCAAATATAAAATCTTTAAATCAAAAAACCTTCAAGACAATTAAATCTTGAAGGCTTTTTAATTACACCGATTAATTAAAATGCACCAGTTTATGATTGATTACGCTCCAAATCCAACATAAACGCATAAATCAAAGCAGTTTGCTTATAGCGCTCAAAACGTCCCGAAGCGCCACCGTGTCCAACTTCCATATCGCAGTCCATCATTAATATATTGTCATCGGTTTTATTGGCTCTGAGTTTAGCCACCCATTTGGCCGGTTCCCAGTATTGTACCTGACTGTCCCAGTAGCCTGTAGTCACTAAAAGGTTTGGATAGTCTTTCGCCTCGACATTATCATAAGGTGAATAGGATTTCATGTAATCATAGTACTCTTTTTCTTTTGGATTACCCCACTCATCAAACTCAAAGGTGGTTAATGGAATGGTCTCATCCAACATCGTGGATACCACATCTACAAAAGGAACGGCAGCTACTGCTCCATTGAATAAATCTGGTGCCATATTTATTACTGCACCAATTAAAAGACCGCCTGCGGATCCACCAAGGCCATACATTTGACCACTATTGGTATAATTTTCAGCAATCAAAAATTCACCACAGTCAATGAAATCGGTAAATGTGTTCTTCTTTTTGAGCAGCTTCCCATCTTCATACCAATAGCGCCCCATTTCCTGACCACCTCGAATATGTGCAATGGCATATACAAAACCTCTATCCAGCAAACTTAAAATATTACTTCTAAAATAAGCCTCTTGGATATTTCCATAACTTCCATAACCATAAAGAAGTAGCGGGTTCTCGCCATTTTTTTCCAATCCTTTGCGATACACCAACGAAATAGGAATTTTTGTACCGTCATCTGCTGTGGCAAAAAGACGTTCTGAGACGTAATTCTCTGAAGAAAACTTACCGCCCATAACTTCATTTTGCTTCAATATCTTCTGTTCCTTGGATTCCATATTGAATTCATAAACCGTATTTGGTGTAGTCAAGGAAGCATAACCATAACGCAACAGATTAGTATCAAAATCTAAATTTTGACTCGAATATGCGATATAAGTCGGGTCCTTGAATTCCAAGTAGTAATCCTTAGAATCATCCCAAGTTTTAACCCTTATTTCACGAAGCCCATTTTTTCTTTCGGTCAAGACCAAATAATCTTCAAAAAGCTCATAGCCTTGGAAGAAAACGTCTTTACGATGTGGTACGACGTCAACCCAGTTTTCTTTTGTGGTTGCTGTGATTGGGGTTTTTACTAGCTTATAGTTTTCAGCATCAAGATTGGTTCTCAAATAAAAATGGTCACCATAATGGTCAAGCCCATATTTTAAATCCTTTTCTCGGGGTTGGACAATTTTAAAATTTCCGTCAGGAGTATCTGCATCCAAAAATCTATATTCACTAGAGAGTGTCTGGTTGCTACCAATTACAATATACTTATCTGATTTGGTTTTATATACAAAACAATTGAACGTCTCGTCTTTTTCCTCAAATACTAGGACATCATCCTTTTGGTCGGTTCCCAAAACATGGCGATAAATCTTATCGTTTCTCAAGGTTTGGGGGTCTTTTTGTATGTAAAATAAGGTCTTGTTATCGTTGGCCCAAACCATTTGTCCACTAGTGTTTTCTAATTTGTCCTCAAGAAGACTGCCGTTTGATAAGTTTTTGACGTAAATATTGTACTGGCGTCTTGAGACGGTATCTACCGCATACGATAACAATTCATTATCTGGACTAACATTCCATTGGCCAAGGCCAAAATAGGAATAGCCTTCGGCCATTTCCGGACCATTAAGCATGATTTCCTCCTTATCTGAACCTGCTTTTTTTCTACAGTAGTAGGCGTAATCATTGCCCTCCTCAAATCTGGAATAATATTCATAGCCATTATCTGTAACCGGTAAAGAACTATCATCCTTTTTAATTCTTCCCACCATTTCATCATAAAGCGAATCTTGAAGTGACTCTGTATGCGCCATGACTTGGTCTAAATAAGCATTTTCAGCTTCTAGATAATCCAGAACATCTTGGGTTTGCTCATCTGGTGTTTCGGCTTTTTTCTGTTCATCGCTTAAGCGCATCCAGAAATAATCATCTATTCTGGTATCATCGTGCTGGACTAATTCCTTGGCGATTTTTTTAGCCTTAGGAGCCTCGGGTAAATCTCTTTTTTCGACTGGCTTGTCCGTTTTACAAGACGTAAAAAAGAGAATCGGTAAAATCAGTAAATAATAGTAACGTTTCATTTTTTTAGGATATGATTAAATAATTTAGATTGATGGCTAAATGTACGATTAAAAAAACTCTTTTAGGAACCACTTTTCGAGGAATCAGGTTCAACTTCAACACGATATTTAATTTCTAATTTTTTTCTGCCCCACGTTCTAGCGGCTTTTACATCTGTACCCATGTAAATATCGATTTTATCAAAGAATCGCTTATTCATTTTGTCCTTTACCAAATAGGTGCCCTCAAGACCTTCGATTTTTACTGGCGTATTATGACCAAGACCTTCATTTAGAAGATTTCTGGATACGGCGATACATTTCATGCCGGGGCGCAAACTATCGCCAAATGCTGTGATTACCGGGTCATTATCCGTTTGCCAGGACACCGAATTAAATGCAGTAGCAGTTACGGTCTTTGACTTCCATTCATATTGTGGTGTATCTGAAACCTCACTCTTACAACTAAAGACCAACAAAATTAGAAGCGATGTGGAAAATACCCTTAGCATTAATAGGAAATAAGTTCGATTAGAGCTTCCTCGAATTTACGTTTTGGAAGATATTGCTCCTCTAATTGGTTTATAAATGGAATCGGTGTTTCCAAACTGGCCACTCGTTTTACCGGCGCATCCAAATATTCAAAGCAATTTTCCATAATTAATGCTGAAATATCACTTGCAATCCCACCGAAAAGGGAATCTTCCTGAAGAACAATGGCTTTTCCAGTTTTTTTCACAGATTCATAAATGGTCTCAACATCCAAGGGTTGTAGGGTTCTTAAATCAATAACATCTGCGGAAATTTCCTCATTATTTTCCAAAACCTCCAATGCCCAGTGTACCCCAGCGCCGTATGAAATGATACTAATTGATTCTCCACTGGTCAAGACAGAGGCTTTCCCTAAAGGAAGATTATAGTAATCAGTTGGGACCTCCTGTCTAATACTGCGATATAATGCTTTATGCTCAAAAAATAAAACCGGATTAGGGTCTTCAATTGCTGTAGCCAGTAAACCCTTGGCATCATACGGAAATGCTGGATAGACTACCTTAAGGCCAGGTGTTTTTGTAAACCAGGCCTCGTTGGTCTGTGAATGAAACGGCCCAGCTGCCACACCACCCCCGCAAGGCATCCTAATAACAACATCTGCATTTTGATTCCATCGGTAATTGCATTTGGCCAAATAATTTACGATAGGATTAAACCCTGAACTTGCGAAATCTGCAAATTGCATTTCCATCACCGCTTTCATCCCAGCAATGGAAAGCCCCATGGCAGCTTCAACAATTGCCGATTCACAAATAGGTGTGTTTAAAATGCGTTCTCTGCCAAATTGCTCTACAAAACCTTCAGTAATTTTGAAAACCCCTCCGTATTCTGCAATATCCTGGCCCATGATTACTAAATTATCATGGCGGTGCATACAATGCTTTAAACCTTGTGAAATCGCATCAATAAGTCGTATATTTTCGGAAGTAGATTTGGATTCAATCTTCTGATATGCAAAGTGTTTGTAAACGTCACCTAATTCTTTTGTTTCACTAGGCACTATTGGTTCTTCGTTATTTGCAATGTCCAAATGCTCATTAATTTCAGCATTGATTTTAATCTTTAAGCTACGATTCAATTCTTCTGAAAGTACATTTGAATTCAACAGAAAGCGTTCAAAATTCTCTACAGGGTCTTTCCTCGCCCATTCGTCCATAAGTTCTATAGGAACATATTTAGTACCACTCGCCTCCTCGTGGCCTCTGATTCTAAATGTTTTGAACTCCAGCAGGATTGGTCTCGGACTTTTTCTTATGCTTTCTGCCAATTCTGAAACTTTTGAATATACCTCTACCACATTGTTCCCATCAATGATATGCGATTCCATGCCGTACCCCAAAGCACGGTCTGCGATATTCTCGCAACGGTATTGCTCTCGAGTTGGCGTTGATAAAGCGTAACCATTATTTTCAACGCAAAAAAGTACCGGTAAATCCCAAACAGAGGCCACATTCAATGCTTCATGGAAGTCTCCTTCACTGGTGCCGCCCTCACCCGTAAAAACCGCGGTAGCTTGGTTGTTCTTTTTGAGTAGGTTTGCCAATGCAATTCCGTCGGCTACTCCCAATTGTGGCCCAAGGTGCGAAATCATGCCCACTATTTTATACGCTTGAGTGCCGAAATGAAATGAACGATCTCTACCGTTTGTAAAGCCACTCGCCTTACCTTGCCATTGGGCAAACAATCTTGAAAGTGGAATATTTCGGGTCGTGAAAACACCTAGATTTCGATGCATTGGTAATATATATTCCTCATCTTTCATGGCCATGGTCACTCCTACAGCAATGCCTTCTTGCCCAATGCCCGAAAACCATTTGGAAATCTTGCCCTGTCTTAAAAGAATGAGCATCTTTTCTTCAACCATGCGCGGTTTAAGCATTTGCTCGTACAATTTTAAGAGCGTCTGGTCATCAATTCCATCACGATTGTAAGGGATTGCAGAGATTTCTGATGTGGGCATTTAATAAAAATTACTTTGCGAAATCAAATGTAATTAAATTTGCCTTATAAGGTTGGGTATTTAAAACTGAAAGGTCTTGAATACCCTACGCGACTATTTAGAATCTTTGTTTATTTCCCTACTTTTGTCTGGACGAGATAATTTGCAACTTAATATTTCCGCAGAACAATGGACAGAATACCAAGTGTTGATCTCAGGGATTTTCTTTCAGATGACCCTAAAAAAAAACAACAATTCATAAATGACATAGGCAAGGCTTACCAGGATATCGGTTTTGTCGCCTTAAAGGGACATTTTTTGAGCGATGATCTGGTTGACAGGCTATACGAAGAAGTAAAAAAATTCTTTGATTTACCAGTTGAAACCAAACGGAAATATGAAATAGATGGCATTGGTGGTCAGCGTGGTTATGTTTCCTTCGGTAAAGAAAGTGCCAAAGGCAAGAAAGAAGGTGACCTTAAGGAATTCTGGCATTTTGGACAGTATGTTGATGATGACCCAGAGCGCGCCAAACAATATCCAGATAATGTAACCGTAGCTGAAATTCCCAATTTTAATGCAGTTGGGAAGGAAACCTATCAAATGCTGGAAAAAACCGCGAAATTTGTTCTCAGGGCATTGGCTTTGTATCTGGATTTATCAGAAACCTATTTTGATAATTTCATTCATAACGGAAATTCAATTTTACGACCAATTCACTACCCACCAATTCTAGAAGAACCAGATAATGCTGTTAGGGCTGCAGCTCACGGTGACATAAATTTAATAACACTTCTAATGGGGGCGCAAGGTCGCGGATTGCAGGTTCAAAATCATGAGGGCGAATGGCTTGACGCTATTGCAGAGCCCGATGAGCTTATGATTAATGTGGGCGATATGCTTTCTCGACATACCAATAATAAATTGAAAAGTACGATACACCGTGTTGTCAACCCCCCTAGGGAATTATGGGGGACTTCACGTTACTCTATTCCTTTTTTCATGCATCCTATTAGCGAAATGAAACTAGACGTGCTTGATAGTTGCATTGATGAAAACAATCCTAAGTTATACTCTAATATTACTGCCGGTGAGTTTTTAGATGAGCGTTTGGTGGAACTCGGGCTTAAAAAATAGTGTTAAGATTTTATGGCTTAGGATTAGTGGCGAGTGACTGATATTAAATATGATAAATTGAAATGTAAGCTTTCTTCATCTGTTAAAGACCAATAACCACCGACTACCGACAAACGACTAAAGACTAACAACATGGACCTAAAAGAACAACTCAAAAATCTCTTTCCCGATCACGAGCCTGAAGAAACCCCAGTTGAAAATGATAAAAGCGACGACATTTGGTTACAAGATGACCCTATTGTCTGCAAGTATGAAAAACGCAAAGGAAAGCCCATAACTATTCTTGAGGGCTATAATGGAGCAGACGAAGACTTTAAAAAACTCGCCAAGGAATTAAAGCAAAAATTAAGCGTGGGTGGGAGTTATAAAAATCAAAAAATCATCATCCAAGGAGATTATAGAAATCAAATTATGGAAATTTTGAAAAGTAAAGGTTTCAATGTAAAACGTGTTGGGGGCTAATGGGGAAAATCTTGCATATAACTAACGGACAAATCCTTACAGACTATCTAAACGAATTGGATGTTGCCGGCGATTTTCTCACCTGGCACGAAATGCTCTGCGAAGGACCTACTGTTGCACATATTGATTCTGATGAATTCATAAATGTGCGCAAACAATTCCTTAAAGACTTTTATGAAATTGAATTGGATGAGAGCAAATTCAAAAAAGAGCTCGAAAAACTCAATGAAGTTGATTTATATTCTGAAATAGTCCTATGGTTTGAATACGATTTGTTTTGCCACATGAATCTTATCGCGGTGATGAGCTTGATTCATCAAAGGGAGATAAAATTGCCTTTATATTTGGTTTGCAGTGGAAGAGTTAAGGGCGAAAAAGAAATGAAAGGTCTTGCAGAACTTAGCAAAAGTCAGCTACTAAATCATTACAAAAATAAGGTTGAATTGACTAATTTGGATAGAGATTTAGCCATTTCACTTTGGCGAACCTACTGTGGTAAAGATCACAATCTTTTTAAGCCTTATATTACAACGATTTCTTCTTTTAAGTACATGGGTGCTTGCCTTAAAGCACATTTAACCAGATATCCAGACTCAAAGTCTGGATTGGGCGTACTCGAAGAAAACATTTTAAAAATTATAAAAACCAAAGAGGTTAAGTCAAGAAACCACTTATTGGGCTATATCCTTAATTATCAAGGATATTATGGCTACGGTGATTTACAATTGCGACGAAAAATCAATGAACTCAGCATTTTTTTCAATGAATCTGACGAAAATATAACGCTCGATAGAATTGGCCATGAGGCACTCTTGGGAGCAAAAAACTATGCCAATAGAATTGATAACAATATAGCTTTTGGCGGTATTAAACGCTTGGATTTTCAGTTTGATAAAAGGCAAAACAAACTTGTTAAGACGACTGCAAATGCCGATTGAAGAGAGTGAATTAATATTGAATCCTGATGGTAGTATTTATCATTTAAATTTGCAACCAGAACATATTTCTGAAACCATTATTACTGTTGGCGACCCAGATCGGGTAAATCAGGTGGCTTCACATTTCGATGAAATTCAATTTAAGACTTATAAACGTGAGTTTCATACCCAAACTGGTGTTTATAGAGGAAAACGGATTTCGGTGATATCTACTGGTATAGGAACCGATAATATTGATATTGTTTTGAATGAACTTGATGCCTTAGTCAATATTGATTTAAAAAAAAGAGAAGTAAAAAAGTCACTGACTTCATTGAATATTATTAGAATTGGGACTTCAGGAGCCATCCAAGATAACATTCCGATTGATTCCTTTTTGATTAGTGAAACTGCCGTGGGATTTGATAGCCTACTTCATTTTTACAAAAGCTCGCACCTTCAAAATCTTGCTATTTCAAAAGCATTGCATTCGCATCTCAATTTGCATCAAAACAAATCGGCACCCTATGCTGTAAATGGGGATTCTCATTTGATTTCTCATTTTAAAAGCGATAAAACCTTTACTGGGATTACGGGTACTAACGTTGGATTTTACGGGCCACAAGGCAGAAAACTTAGACTAGAACTCCAAGATGAAGAACTGAACCGTAAGATTTCAAGCTTCAGGTATAATCAAAAACAAATTACCAATCTTGAAATGGAAACCGCTGGAATATACGGCCTTTCACTTTTACTAGGCCACCGAGCAATTTCGATGAATGCCATTATTGCCAATCGAAAGAATGGTCGATTTAGCGATAGACCAAAGGAAGTTGTGGATGATTTGATTTTATACACTTTAGATAAAATCGTAACTTTAAATTAATTCAATAAGTTAAATAGTTTTGAAAAGAATAAATATTGGAGGAGTTCCAGAGCACTTCAATTTGGCGTGGTATCTGGATTTGAAAAAAGGGTCTTTCAAAAAAAAAGGAATAAACCTAAGGTGGAAAGATTTTTACGGCGGCACCGGTGAAATGAACCAAGCACTTAGAAGTGGTGAAATTGATATGGCAGTTATCTTGACCGAAGGTGTCATTAAAGATATTATTGATGGAAACCCGAGCAAGATTGTTCAAAACTTTGTCAGTTCTCCGCTGATATGGGGGATACACGTAGCGGCAAATTCAGAATTTCAGGAAATTTCGGATTTAAGAGGAAGACGAGCAGCAATAAGTAGATACGGTTCGGGATCGCATTTAATGTCTTTTATAAATGCTGAAAATCAGGGCTGGAACCTTTCCAGTGACCTAAATTTTGAAGTGATAAATGATTTGGAAGGTGCCGTTAAAGGACTTACCGATAAAAATGCCGATTATTTTTTATGGGAAAAATTCACCACCAAGCCTATTGTTGATGAAGGGGTATTTCGAAGAATAGGAAATTGTCCTACCCCCTGGCCTTGCTTTGTTATTGCTGTTCGGGAAGAATTATTGGATAAGGATTTAGATGCCGTAAAAACCATTTTGAAAGTTATAAATAAGACTACTGAGGTTTTTAAAGAAATTGCAGATATTGACAAGACCATTGCGCAGCGATATGGTCAAAAATTGGAGGATGTACAAGAATGGCTGAGTATCACTGAATGGTCCTGCCAATCACCAAGTGAGACGACCATAAATACAGTGCAAAGCAAGCTACATGAGCTCGATATTATTTCTAATAAGTACAGTTATAAAGACTTAGTTTTTCAACAAAACTGAACTTACCGGTAATTTTTTCAATTAATCTAGGAAGCTCCAAAAGTCAATTTAATGTTAATTTTTTAACACTTGTAAGTTAAGACTGCCGCTTAATGAAAAATTTATTTACCTTTGTTTAAGCGTTTAACGAATAAATGTTTGGAATTTTAAGCATATGATAATAACCATAACTCTTATTTTATCAGGATTAGTCGCTCTTAATTTCCTTCTTTTAATATTTAGTTGCAATAAAAATACCAAAGCTAAAAGTCAGCTTGTAAAGCCGACTACACTTAGTAGAGTCCAAAAAACGAAAAAAGCAGCCAAGCCTGTTACTTCAACACAATTGGCGGCTACTGGAAGCTAACTACCATTCGATTTTTTTCTTATTTAATTCTTCCAAAATCTTGTTTGTTTTGCTAAAATGTCTGTTTCCAAACCAGTAACCTCGGTTTGCACTCAAAGGCGATGGATGACCTGAAGTCAATATATCATGTTTGTTAGCGTCAATTAATTTGGTTTTCTTTTTGGCAAATCCGCCCCAAAGCAAAAACACAATTCCGCTATTATTATCGCTTATCTTTCTAATCACTGTGTCCGTAAACTGTTCCCAACCCTTGTTTTGATGGCTTCCTGCCTGATGCGCTCTCACGGTTAGAGTTGCATTAAGCAACAGAACCCCTTGCTTAGCCCAGCGCTCTAGATTACCTGATTCGGGATAATTAACGCCTAAGTCAGACTGAATTTCCTTAAAAATATTGATGAGTGATGGCGGATGGGATATACCTTCATTTACCGAAAAACATAATCCGTTTGCCTGCCCAATCCCATGATAAGGGTCTTGCCCGATAATCACGACCTTCACGTTGTCAAAAGGACAATGGTCAAAGGCTGCAAAAATCTGTTTCCCTGGCGGAAAGCAACGATTGTTTTGATATTCAGTTTTAACAAATTCAATCAGACTTTTGAAGTAAGGCTTTTCAAATTCATCATTTAGTTTAGCTTTCCAACTTTTTTCAATAGAAACACTCATTGCAAAATTTTTGATAATCAAAATTACGAAGCTTAGGCTACCTAAATTGAAATTCCTCACCCAATTTAAAACTAAAATTCCCTCATAATTTGGAATCAAATCTTGGGCGTAAATTGTCAAGATTAAGCGAAACAACCCCACAGGTCCCTTAAAAAGCTAATTCCAAGAATAGAAATCAAGGCGCTTAACAAACATTGAGATTATTTACCTTTGCATTTTTATTGAACTTTCGCAGAACGCACTAATGATTCATATACACGAAAAAACCTTAAAAGACCTAGAATTCCAAACGGTTTTAAACCAAGTTTCAGAATTGGCAATTACTAATTTGGGCCGTTTGGAAATTGAATCAATAGTTCCCTATAACGACCTCCGAGCGATTGAAAAATCATTAATCTTTACAAATGAGTTCTTAGCTTCGTTTTATAACGATAATCGAATACCAAACCATGGCTTCGAATCTATTTCAAAAGAACTTCAACTATTGGGTATTGAAAACTCGTCTCTTGAAACCCGTAGTTTTAAAAACTTGGTATCCATTTCATTGACAGTCAATGAAATTTTGAAATTCTTTAAAAAATTCAAAGAGTACTACCCGTCATTGTACCAAAAATCTTCCTCAATTGAAATTATAACCCACATCATCGAGGAGATAGATAGTATTATTGACCGATTTGGCGAAGTAAAGGACAATGCCTCCGACAATTTATTTCAGCTAAGAAAATCAATCAATTCTGTTCGTGGAAAGATAAACCAGAGTTTTACCAAGGCTATAAATACGTACCATAACCTTGACTATTTAGATGATATCAGGGAGTCTGTTGTTGAGAACAAGCGCGTTTTGGCCGTAAAGGCGATGTACAGGCGAAAAGTGAAAGGAAGTATTATGGGCAAAAGCAAGACGGGGAGTATTGTTTACATACAACCAGAAACGACCTTTCAATATGCCCGTGAGCTTAATAATTTAGAATACGAAGAAAAAGAGGAAGTGGAGCGCATACTCAAGCAACTTACCGAATATGTAAGGCCAAATGCCCCTCTTTTTAAAAACTATCAAATTTACCTGACTCATTTGGACGTTATTTACGCGAAGGCGAAGTACGCCCAATCACTCGACGCTATTTTACCGAAAATCAACTCAGAAAAAACTTATGAGGCACGCGATGCCTATCACCCACTATTATTCTTGACCAATAAAAAGGAGGGTAAGAAAACGTTTCCGCAGAGCATAAAGCTAAATCAAGAAAATCGAATCATTGTTATTTCTGGGCCTAATGCTGGCGGAAAAAGTATTACGCTTAAAACCATTGGACTCCTTCAAGTGATGTTGCAAAGTGGGCTCTTAATTCCTGTTCATGAAAAAAGTAATTTTTGCATTTTTGATAGGATTATAAGTGATATTGGTGATAATCAATCTATCGAAAACCATTTGAGCACTTATAGTTACCGCTTAAAGCAAATGAATTATTTTCTTCGGAAATGCAACAAGAATACCCTTTTTCTAATTGATGAATTTGGAACAGGGAGCGACCCCGAACTTGGCGGTGCTTTAGCTGAAACATTTCTTGAGGAATTTTATCACCGTGAAGCTTTTGGAATTATTACCACCCACTACTCCGACCTTAAGGTTTTGGCCAATGAGTTACCATATATGCAGAACGCCAATATGATGTTTGACGAAAAGAGTCTGGAACCACGCTTTAAATTGGCTTTAGGCCAGGCTGGGAGTTCCTTCACCTTTGAGGTCGCTCAAAAAAATGGCATTCCGTATAGTTTAATTAATAGGGCCAAGAAAAAAATTGAAAGAGGAAAAGTACGATTTGACGCCACCATTGCAAAACTGCAAAAAGAGCGGAGTAAATTGGAAAAGACCCAGCTGTCCCTAAAGGAAAATGAAAGGAAGAAACAAAATGAAGCCGATAAACTCGAGGAAGTAAACGCCAAGGTTCAAAAGAAGCTTGAGAGTTTTCAACAGTTGTACGATAGTAACCAACGTTTGATTTACCTCGGTCAAAAAGTTTATGACCTTGCGGATAAATATTTTGACGACAAAAAGAAAAGGCCACTATTAAATGAGCTTTTCCGACTTGTACAGATTGAAAATTCAAAACGAAAGAAAATTTCAGCAAAACAAAAAAAAGCTGAAAAAGCGAAGCAGGAACAAATTAAAAAGGAAGCCGAGAAAAAGGTAAATGTCATTAGAAAACGCAAAAAAGCCGAAAAGCAAAAACCCAAGCTTGTTGAAAAACCTAAACCTGTACTCAAAATTGGCTATAGGGTAAGAATGTTCGATGGCAAGGCAGTGGGAAGCATCGATGACATTGAAAAGGGGAAAGCAACGGTAAATTACGGTGTGTTCACTACTAACGTAAATCTGGATTTATTGGAGCTGGTTGAAACTACAAAATAAAAATTTCTTCCCGAGAAATCACTCGATTTATAGCATTATCAAAAAAGACTTATCTTGGAAGGTCAACCATCCAAAATTCATGATATATGAAAATAAGTACTTTAGTCTTGGTATTTTTTTTAGCACCGCTAATCCTTACTTCCCAAAACCGAGTAAAAATCGATAGTATTTTAAATATCGTCAAGAATGAGAAAGTTGACACCACAAAAGCAAATAGTTATCTTAAACTAGTTTCACTTACTATCTACACCAAACCAGATGAGGCAATTGGATATATAGAAAAAGCTATAAATCTTTATAAAAAAGCAAATCATAAGACAGGGATTGCTAAGGGATATTCAAGAAAAGCAAACTATTTCTACACCCAAAGCATGAAGGATTCTGCGAGGTACTATTTACAAAAATCTGCATTAATTGCCGAAGAAACTGGAAACGACATTCAAGCAGCGGTCATCAGGCAAAATATTGCCTTATTGGATGTGCAATCAGGAAATCAAAAAGAAGCCGTTGAGAACTTAAAACGAAACGTTACTGTTTTCACTAAAGCTAAAGATAGCACCAAGCTTGGTACCACATATTTATTATTGGGTCAATCTGCTTCCTTTTCGGGCTTTTATACTATTGCGCTCAAAAACTATTACAAGGCTCTAGATATACACGAGAAACAAGGTAATAACTACAGAATGGCAGAAGACTTACAATCTATCGCTACAATATACCAAGAACAAAATGAGGTAGACCAAGCCATTGAGACCTTAGAGCGCTCGCATGAATTATTTATTTTGGAAGAAAAGAAGCAAGCACAGGCACAGATCCAAACAATTCTGGCGAATTTATATACTTCCAAGAAAGATTTTGATAGAGCTGAGAAATCGATTAATAATGCTTTTATATTATCTAAAGATATTGGCTATGATAATGGTACATCAAGGGCACACAGAGCCATGGGACAGCTTAAAATTGGACAAGGTCAATATGAGGAGGCAATAGTGCACTATAAGGAAAGTTTAGATTTTCAAAATGAGCGCGATATCTACGACATTTCCAGTATAAAAAGAAAATTGGGAGAGGCATATGTTGGCAATGGCCAATACAAACTCGGCCTTCGCTATTTAGATGAAAGCATAGCTCTTTCAGACTCCATGAATTATGCTACGGTTCTGGAGAATGCCTACTTTCAAAAATTTATTGCCCTTGAAAAATTAAATAAGCACCAAGCGGCGTTAGAGTATTATAAAATGGCCAAGAAGATAAGTGACAGTAGTTTTTCAATTGAAAAGCAAAATAAGATAGAGGAATTAAAAACCATATACGAAACCGAGAAAAAAGAAGCAGCAATTACTTTAAAGGATGAAGAAATAAAAACATTAAGTACGCAAGCTGAAAATGACAAATTGACTAAAACGATTTACGGTATAGGAATGTTTTCGTTTCTAGCGATTGCTGGATTAACATTTTTTGGATTTAAACAACGACTTAAGAAGAATAAAATAGAACGAGACAGAAAAGAGGAAATATTTAGGCAGGAAATCGAATTCAAGAAGAAGGAACTGGCCTCACAAACACTGCATCTCGTGCAGAAAAATACTTTTATCACAGAACTAAAAGAAAATCTTGAAAAAATAAGGGAAGCGCCCCAGCGTTTTAAAACGGAAATACATAGATTATTGTTATTGCTTAAAAAGCAAAATGCCAGCGACAAGGACTGGGAAGTCTTTAAATCTTACTTTTCAGAAGTTCACGATAATTTCGACCAAAAAATAAAATCAATTTCAACCGATATTACCGAAAAGGAAATTCGCCTTTCAGCTTTTTTGAGAATGAATCTTTCTACAAAGGAAATTGCTTCAATGCTCAATGTGCTTCCTGAAAGCGTAACTAAATCCAAATACCGGTTAAAAAAGAAGCTGAACTTGACGAAAGATGATGATTTAACGCAATTTTTAAACACACTTTAGAGGTATCAATTAATTTTGCAATATG
>JBCCOJ010000048.1:0-17501 GCA_039025415.1 Bacteroidota bacterium
AACCTGTAAAATGAACTTTTCATTTAATAGATAATTCTCGATATGATATACATCCCAAGAAAAATTTCTAGTTTGCAAATCTGTGATTACTGCATCGGTATCTTTATCAGTAATTGCAATAAATTGTCCAGAAATTAAACCTTCGCTCGCTGCTGTTTTCAGAATCTTTTGAAGATTCACTACATTGCTTTTATTGCCTGCTGAAATCGAATTGACAGTATTCTCAAATTTTGGAAATAAACTATTTGTCATTTTTTTATCAAATTCTGAACTTTCTCCTTCAAAAATTACAATCTTACTATTTTGATCGTATGATGAAAACTCGCCTATTAAATCTATTAACGCTGCTTCGGCTTCATTTTCAAGGGAGATTTTTTTTAGCTGATTATTTCCATCATTAGTAGAATCTGACATATGAAATGTACTATACTCAGGAATACCTACCGCTTCCTTTAGAATAGCGTCTGAATGAGTAACTAACCAAATTTGGTTATTCAATTTTTTTCCAATCGTATTGTAATAAAACTCCGGTAATTTCTTTGCTAATTTTGGATTTAGATGTACTTCAGGCTCATCTATCAATATAATAGAATTTTTTGGTGCTTGATTTCTTAATCTTAAATAACCAAAGAGAATTTCCTTTTCTCCAGAACTTAATTCAGAAATATCATGTTTCTCTCCAGTTTTTATCAAAACTGGAAACTCTAAAGAACCATTAGACATTGGAATCATTCCATTAAACTTTTTACCAGGAAAAAAATTTGTAAAAAGAGAACTTAATGCATCATTCAAATCGGTAATTGCTTCATCAGTTGCTCCACTTTCCTTAGAAATGAGAGCTTTAACATAACTTGAAGCCAATTCTGTTTTTATGTTATTGTATTTACTTGTATAACCATATAATGCGTGATTTTGATATTGATTATTAGAATTATCAAATCTTATATTCAAATTTTGAAGATTTTCTTTTTGATAATTCCTGTGAGCTCCATGATAATCTATAATACCTAATTCCTCTGGACTAAATGTATGAAATAAGATTTCAAGTATAATATTTGGCCTAACCTTCTGGGTGTTATTTGAGAGAATCTGAACCTCTCCAAAAAACTCACTACTTTCAATTAAATTATTAAATTCATTTAGAGCCTCATCAATTTCTTTTTTTATACGCGTTTCATACATTCTTTGCGTAGATGCTGTAGAATTTGAAAATTCTTCTATAGGATCATAATTCGGGTTTTTAGAATATAAACGCCTAACCAATCTTACGATTAAATTGTTTCCATTCTCTTTTAAATACCCAATCTCATTATCTGATAATGTTATTGTGGCAGAAACTTTAATAGGTTTTTCAACATTTCGAAAAAGCTTATCTAAATTATAATCGTTACCTACTTTAACTTGATGTTCGTTATAGAAGTTGTTAATTTCGTTAGGATTATAGCTGCCATAATTTGATTTAAATAATTTAATACATTCGAATATACACGATTTACCAACACCATTTTGACCGGCTATTAATACCAAATTTCCTAAAGATTTCATTTCAACTAATTCGATAGCCTTAAAATTTTGTATTCGTAAATTTTTAAATTTCATTCAGAGTTATATTTAGTTTCTATGGCTTCGACTTATTTCTTTGTCACAAATTTATTTTTTAAAGCACGTAAAGTTATGATAACGAGACTTATCTTATTGTTTTAAAAACGATATGTTTCTAAATGAATAAACCATCAATTTAAAATTGACCTTTTTCTTATGCCTCCAATTAATTGAGATAAATTGTAAGTTAACATAATAACTCAATAACGTTTATGCCAACCAAAGCCATAATTAATTCCGAAACCTATATAAGTTAGTTTACCGAAATTACCATAAAATTTGAACCCTACACTTCTTCCAAAAGAGGTAGGTTTACCAATTGGTATAATACCATAATAGGCTCTAAATCTTTTTCTTTTGGCTTTAAACCATTTTAAATTCAGCTCGAACGGGAAACCAAAAAAAGTTTCATTTTGCTTAAAATCGATATTACCTTCAGAAGCTCTGTAGCTAGCATGGTTAAAGGATATACCTGCTGAATAGCTAAACGACCGTCCTTCCTTATAATTTCTTCTTCCGTATAAAGCCGAAAATTCATTAAGCCTAAGTTCCTCTGATAGCACAGGGAATGGAACAAAGCCTATTGGAACTATATCGAAGCTAAAATCTATTTGATTAATATATCTAACAGAAAAAAGATCCCTTTCCTTTTGATAATTTATCGTTGTGCCAATGGTCGGTCCACTAGCCGAGCCTCCGGCCCAACCTATTATCATTTCGGCAAATAAAATTGGGGTATTTTTTTCTGTTGTATTAGTCTGATTGCCGTCCTGAGAAAAAATAGGCTCAGAAATGAAAAAGTAAAAGATTGGGACGAATAAATACTTAAAATTCATTTCTACCAAATCTACAAAATTTAGCCAATGAAAATATGTAATTTTGTCCCTCAAATTAAAAGACAAAATGCCTAAAAGATATACGATTACCGCAGCACTTCCCTATACCAACGGCCCTATTCATATTGGCCATTTGGCGGGGGTTTATGTGCCGGCAGATATTTATGCACGCTATCAAAGACTGGTTGGTAATGACGTTGCATTTATCTGTGGTAGCGACGAACACGGCGTACCAATTACCATTAAAGCTAAAAATGAAGGGGTTTCTCCACAAGATATTGTAGATAAATACCATACCATCATAAAAAAATCGTTTGAGGATTTTGGGATTACGTTCGATAACTACTCTAGAACCTCCGCAAAAATACACCATGATACAGCTCAGGAATTTTTCAAAACCCTGTATGATAAAAACGAATTTGTAGAGGAGGTCACGGAGCAACTTTACGATGAAGAAGCTAACCAATTCTTGGCAGATCGCTTTGTGGTGGGTACCTGTCCAAAATGCGGACACGATGAAGCCTACGGTGACCAATGTGAAAATTGTGGCACAAGTTTAAGCGCGACCGATTTGATAAACCCAAAATCGGCCATTACGGGTAACGTCCCTACCCTAAAAAAAACAAAACATTGGTTTCTTCCCCTTAACAAACACGAGCAGTTTTTAAAAGACTGGATTCTCAAAGGCCATAAAAAAGATTGGAAGCCCAATGTTTACGGTCAGGTAAAATCTTGGATTGACGATGGACTCCGACCCCGAGCAGTAACCCGTGATTTGGATTGGGGGATTCCTGTTCCGGTTCCCGGAGGAGAAGGCAAAGTACTTTATGTTTGGTTTGATGCGCCAATCGGTTATATATCTGCCACAAAAGAGTGGGCGCAACGAGAAAATAAAAACTGGGAGAATTACTGGAAAGATGAAGACACCAAATTGGTCCATTTTATCGGGAAAGACAATATCGTATTTCACTGTATTATTTTCCCCAGTATGCTCAAAGCTGAGGGGTCTTACATTTTACCCGATAACGTTCCGGCCAATGAGTTTTTGAATTTGGAAGGCAATAAACTGTCCACTTCCAAAAACTGGGCAGTCTGGTTACCCGATTATTTAGAGGATTTTCCAGACCAGCAGGATGTTTTGCGCTATGCACTTACGGCAAATGCCCCAGAAAGTAAGGATAATGATTTTACGTGGAAAGATTTTCAGGCGAGAAATAATAATGAATTGGTGGCCATCTTCGGAAATTTTATAAATCGAGTCGTAGTTCTTACCAATAAATATTATGAAGGTATCGTGCCCGAGCCTGCTGGATTTTCTGATGTTGACCAAGAAACGCTAGCTGCAATTAAAGCCTATCCCTCAGTAATTGAAAGTTCTATTGAGCGCTACCGTTTTCGTGAGGCCAGCCAAGAATTAATGAATTTGGCACGACTCGGCAATAAGTATCTTGCCGATGAAGAACCATGGAAATTGGTCAAAACTGATGCCGAACGCACCAAGACCATAATGTTTGTTGCCTTGCAAATTGCTTCGGCTTTGGCAGCCTTAAGCGAACCGTTTTTACCGTTTACCTCTGCCAAACTTAATAGGATTCTAAATGTCAGGTCTAGCGCAATCGAAACCTCATGGCAAGATATTCCAAACAAAGACACCCTGATTCCATCTGGCCATCAAATAGGTAAGGGGGAATTGCTATTCAGTAAAATAGAGGACAAAACCATACAAGAACAATTGGAAAAATTAGAGGCAAGTAAAAAAGCCAACGAGGCGGCAAAAAAACAGGCCGAACCTCAAAAAAAGACCATTACCTTCGAGGATTTTACAAAACTAGATATGAGGGTGGGGACTATCCTTGAAGCTGAAAAAATGCCCAAAACCAAAAAGCTATTGGTTTTAAAAGTTGATACTGGTATTGATGTTAGAACCATTGTTTCAGGCATCGCCGAAACCTTTACCCCAGAAGAAGTAATTGGTAAACAAGTAACCGTTTTGGTCAATCTCGCGCCTAGAAAATTACGTGGGGTTGAAAGTCAAGGCATGATTTTGATGACCGAGGATTTAGAGGGTAATTTGGTGTTTGTTCAGCCAGATACTACGGTTAAGAATGGTTTGAAAATAAGCTAATTTCATGAAACAGCCCTTTATATTTATCTTACTTTTTTTACTGTTGAATTCTTGTAAATCCAAGCCTAATCAGGCTAGAATGATTAAAAAAGTTCACAGTATGGGTGAATATTCTACCAAGGCCTACCGAAGTAATAGTTTGAGTGTTCGAACTGTCAACGGAGTTCTTGTAAAGAAAATCTCAAAAGACACCATAGGCTCGTATTTAATCGAAAATAATTATCTGAAAAACAAGAAAGAATTAATTTATATCGCGTATAAAGAAATAACCAATGATACCATTGCTGAGCACTATTTCTTTAAGAACAATAAATTTTACTTCGCATATCCAGATGTCAATATTCGAAAGAAAACAGAAGTTGGGAATGTTGTTAGGGTGAGAGTTGTTCTACCACCAAAATCAAAAGAAGTCAGCCCGAAAAACGAACCGTATATAAACCGAGCGGAAAAACTCAAAAATCAATTTTTTTCTTCGATGGATTGGTAGATAAATAGTGATATGAAAAAAATATTAGGTTTAAGTATTATCATCTACTTTTTCTCTTGCGGGGTGAAAACAAAACAAACTGTGTCGCAAAAGAAATTGCATCGGTATTTTAGTTATATGAATTCTATTTATGAAAGGGATGAGATTTTTTCAGAAAAAACTGATGGGATTCTCTTAAATAGAAGTACTAATGATACCGCAGGTAATTACATTTTGGAGAAATTTTATAACAAATCTAAGAGCAGATTGCTTTTAGCCCATTATCAGGAAAAGCAAAGTGATACGTCTATTTCAGAACGCTACTATTACAAGAATAATAGTTTTTATTTTATGGCTGTATTTCTTGAAAAAGAAATTAAATCTGACACTGTAATCGAATCAAGATTGATTTTTGTACCGGAAGAAAAAATGGATTCTATTTGGAACAACCAAGAATTATCAGCTAAAAGAGCAAAAAAATACATAAACGAGTTTTTAAAGTCTAAAAACAGTCAATGATGTGAGCCATTTTTCATTATTCTACTTTTGAAGGTAACTGCAATTTTTTTACCAAAATTCCTTAATTTCGCGCATCGATAAGAATACCCACGTCATGAGCGTAAAATTTCCTGAATATAAAGGACTTGACCTGCCAAAATTAGCCGAAGAGATTCTAGCATATTGGCAGGAAAATAACATATTTGAAAAAAGTGTTTCCACCCGAGAGGGCAATGAGCCTTTCGTCTTTTTCGAAGGGCCACCATCTGCAAACGGATTGCCAGGTGTGCACCACGTTTTGGCCCGTGCGATTAAGGATATTTTTCCGCGCTATAAAACCATGAAAGGTTATCAAGTCAAGCGAAAAGCGGGCTGGGATACCCATGGATTACCCATCGAGCTTGGTGTAGAAAAAGAACTTGGGATTACCAAAGAGGATATTGGCAAAACCATTTCCGTAGAAGACTACAATGAGGCCTGCCGAAAAGCAGTCATGCGCTATACCGATGTTTGGAACGACCTTACCCAAAAAATGGGCTATTGGGTGGATATGGACGACCCCTACATCACTTACGAACCCAAATACATGGAAACCGTATGGTGGTTGCTCAAGGAAATTTACAATAAGAACTTACTTTATAAAGGTTACACCGTACAACCCTATTCCCCCAAAGCGGGAACAGGTTTAAGCTCACATGAATTAAATCAACCTGGGACTTATCAGGATGTCACGGATACTACTGTGGTGGCGCAGTTTAGAAGCCCCCTAACCCCCGAAGGGGGAACTTCTAACTCGGTCGGAAAAGCGTACGGCTTGGACTCCCTCCCCTCTGGGGAGGGCCGGGGAGGGGCCTTTTTCTTAGCCTGGACCACAACCCCATGGACCCTACCCAGCAACACCGCCCTTACCGTAGGCCCCAAAATTGAATACGTTCTTGTGGATACGTTTAACCAATACACCTTTGAACCTATAAAAGTGGTATTGGCAAAGAACTTGGTGTCAAAGGTTTTCGACGGAAAGTTTAAAGTGGTAGAAACCGATAATGAAATAAAAGATTTTAATAAAACCGATAACCTGCCTGCTGGCAAGGCAGGAAAAATCCCATACAGAATTCTAGCAGAATGTTTAGGAAAGGATTTAGTCGGTATAAAATACGAACAACTCCTACCCTTTGCCCAGCCACACAACAATCCTGAAAATGCCTTTAGGGTGATTGCTGGTGATTTCGTGACTACCGAAGATGGTACCGGTATCGTCCACACTGCCCCAACCTTTGGTGCTGATGATGCCTTGGTAGCCAAGCAGGCCACCCCTGAAATCCCTCCAATGCTGGTGAAAGACGACAACGGAAATCTGGTGCCTTTAGTGGATTTACAGGGTAAGTTCAGACCTGAAGTTTACGATGAAACTTATGGCTTTGCCAACGAACACGTCAAGGCAGAATATTTAAGTGAGCAAGAGCTTGAAGAAGAATTTCAAAAGCAAAAGGAACGTTTAAGTGGCGTAATTTCAGAACTCAAAACTTACCTCAGTACTGATGAGCGTTTAGCCCTAAAACTAAAAAACGAAAACAAAGCCTTCAAGGTCGAGAAATACAAGCACAGCTACCCCAATTGCTGGCGTACCGATAAACCGATTTTATACTATCCGTTGGATTCCTGGTTCATCAAAGTAACCGAGTTCAAGGATCGAATGCACGAGCTCAACCAGACCATCAACTGGAAACCAAAAAGTACAGGTGAGGGTCGTTTTGGTAATTGGCTCGCAAATGCCAACGACTGGAACCTGTCCCGTTCTAGGTACTGGGGTATCCCCTTACCAATCTGGCGTACAGAAGACAGAAAAGAGGAAATCTGCATCGGTTCAGTTGAGGAGCTCAAAGCCGAAATGCAAAAATCTGTTGCTGCAGGAGTGATGGATAAGGATATATTCGAAGACTTTGTAGTTGGCGATTATTCCGAAGAAAATTATTCCAAAATAGACCTTCATAAAAATATCGTAGATGAAATCATCCTAGTTTCTGAAAGCGGAAAACCGATGACCCGCGAGGCCGACCTTATCGATGTTTGGTTTGATTCTGGCTCTATGCCTTATGCTCAGTGGCATTATCCGTTCGAGAGGCCTCCTAAATCCTCCAAAGGAGGACTTTCTCAATCGCATGCATACCAAACTGCACGAAAATCGTCTTATCATTTACTTAATAAACTCAAAAAAGAGCGAATTAATAATTCAACCGAAGCTGAAAAAATTCTTTGGGAATCCTTAAGAGCGAAGCGTTTAGGAGGTTATAAATTTCGAAGACAGCACATTATTGACGAATACATAGTTGATTTTGTCTGTCTTGCAAAAAATTTAGTCATTGAAGTTGATGGTGGATATCATGAGGACGAAGAAGTAAAAAAGGCTGATGCGTTTCGCACCGAAAACCTTGAAGAGCTAGGATTTCGAGTTATCCGATTCAAGAATGAAGAGGTTATTGGCGATATAGATACGGTTTTGGATAAGATTGAGTATGAGTTGCGCATGAGTTTTTCCCCTTTGGGGAAATTAAAAGGGGCTTTTCCTGCCGATTTTATAGCTGAGGGGGTTGATCAAACGCGAGGTTGGTTCTATACGTTACATGCCATCGCCACCATGATTTTTGACGATGTTGCTTATAAAAATGTAGTGTCCAATGGCCTTGTGCTCGATAAAAACGGACAAAAAATGTCCAAGCGCCTTGGTAACGCAGTAGACCCGTTTTCGACATTAGATACTTATGGTGCCGATGCCACTCGATGGTATATGATAAGCAATGCCAACCCTTGGGATAACTTAAAGTTTGATTTGGAAGGTATTGAGGAAGTCAAGCGTAAATTTTTCGGTACGCTGTACAATACCTACTCGTTCTTTACGCTCTATACAAATCTTGACAATTTTAAATACGAGGAAACCGATTTACCTCTCGAAGAACGACCGGAGTTAGACCGATGGATACTTTCAGAATTGAACACCTTAATCCAAAAGGTCGATGAATATTATGCTGATTATGAGCCTACCAAAGCGGCAAGAGCAATTTCAGATTTCACCCAAGATTATTTAAGTAATTGGTACGTAAGATTGAGTAGAAGACGATTTTGGAAAGGCGACTATCAGACCGATAAAATCTCAGCCTACCAAACGCTCTACACTTGTATGCTTAATATTGCCAAACTAAGCGCACCAATTGCTCCATTCTTTATGGATAGACTTTACCTAGACTTAACGAAGGTTACTGGCAAGGAGTCAGCCGAAAGTGTACATTTGGCTGATTTTCCAAATTACAATAAAAGTATTGTAGATAAGGCATTAGAACGAAAAATGGAAAATGCCCAGACAATTTCGTCTTTGGTTTTATCCTTACGTGCTAAAGAGAAAATAAAAGTGCGCCAACCTTTGCAGAAAATCATGATTCCGGTGGATTCTGAAACGCAAAAAGCTGAAATATTAGCGGTTGCAGATTTAATCAAGTCTGAGGTAAACGTTAAGAACGTTGAGGTTATGGAAGATGCCTCAGATATTTTGGTAAAGCAGATAAAACCGAATTTTAAGGTGCTAGGCCCTCGATTTGGAAAGCATATGAAAGCTGTTGCCAATGCTGTTAATAATTTTGATGAAAACGACATAAAAAAAATGGAGCAAAATGGTAGTTTAGCGGTCAATATAAACGGGGAAAGTGTCACATTGGAACGTTCTGACGTCGAAATAAGTTCTAAGGATATTGAAGGCTGGTTAGTAGCGAGCTCAGGAACTTTGACGGTAGCATTGGATGTGACAATTTCTGAAGAATTGAAAAATGAAGGTGTTGCCAGAGAGTTGGTAAACCGAATCCAAAATCTAAGAAAAGACTCTGATTTTGAACTAACAGACAGAATACACGTTAAATTTCAAAAAAACAGTGAACTGGAATTAGCGATTGAATCAAATAAAGATTATATTAAAACAGAAACATTAACCGATACCTTGGACATCGTCGAAAACGTCGAAAACGGAATTGATATTGAATTTGATGATGTAACCACCAAATTATCGATTGAAAAAATTTAAAAACATGGCAAAGGATACCAAAGTAAGATACTCAGACAAAGATTTGAATGAATTCAAAGAGTTGATTCAAGAGAAAATCGAAAAGGCAAAACACGATTTAGAGCTCATAAAAAGCGCCTATATGAACGATGGTAATAATGGTACTGACGACACTTCTCCAACGTTCAAAGCCTTTGATGAGGGCAGCGCGGTGATGAGCAAGGAGTCCAATTCTCAGTTGGCCATCAGGCAAGAGAAATTTATCCGTGACCTCAAAAATGCCTTGATTAGGATTGAAAATAAATCTTACGGTATCTGCAGAGTGACAGGAAAGTTAATTAACAAGGAACGTTTAAAATTAGTGCCTCACGCGACATTGAGCATAGAGGCGATAAATATGCAGAAATAAAAACTGCAGACAATGTATACAGAACAATTTCTGTTCTGATTAAAAAATAATAAGCTGTCCTAAAACATGTGCTTTGTCACCTTGAACTTGATTCAAGGTCTTTTAAATTGTTGAAAAAACGATTATTAAAGATTCTGAATCAAGTTCAGAATGACAGTTCTAAGAGTTTTGAGACAGCTTCATTTTTATATAATGTCCCTGAAAAAAACACTCATATTCATTGTAGTAATCTTATTGATTGACCAAATCAGTAAAATTTACATTAAAACCCATTTTGCGCTCCATGACAAAACAGTCATTTTTGATTGGTTTCAAATTGTATTTGTAGAAAATGAAGGTATGGCCTGGGGCACTAAATTGAGTGATTTTATCTCTTTTATCTCAGATAGACCAGCTAAAGTTTCACTAACGGTTTTTAGAATATTTGCTGTATTTGGGATTGGTTATTGGCTAATGAAGTCCATAAATTCAAAAAGTTCAAAGCTTTTGATTTTTGCGATTGCATTGATTTTTGCCGGTGCATTGGGTAATATTATTGACTCTGTTTTCTACGGTATCCTATTTGAAAGCAGTGAAAACCAAGTTGCCGCCTTTTTGCCAGAAAACGGTTATGAAACTTTATTTCACGGCAAGGTTGTAGACATGCTGCATTTCCCAATATGGAGCGGTGTACTCCCAGAATGGGTGCCTTTTATAGGTGGTAAGTATTATTCGTTTTTTGACCCGGTTTTTAACGTAGCAGACATGGCAATAAGCACCGGAATTGGAATTCTCATAGTTTTCAACAAAAAATCTTTCCAAAAATCAAAACCAGAAAATCAGGAGAAGTATCAAGAAATTAATCGTGATGAAAACGAATAAATCTCATCTGGCGTAACGCAATAATCCAAGCCAATATCAAAATCCTTTAACCCTGTAATTTCTTTTTCAGCTTTAAAGAAAGATAGTCCGATTTTTAAAATATCTGGATTGCATTCTGAGAGAAATCTATCGTAAAAGCCTTTACCGTAGCCTATTCGATTTCCTTTTTTATCAAAGGCCAAAAGTGGCACAAAAACGACATCAATTTTTGAGGTTTGAATTTCAATCCCATCAACTGGTTCTGGGATATCGTATTCGTTTATGATAATTTTTGTACTGTCGGTAAGTAAATAATTCGTCATTTTACCAAGTTCAAAATCGCTTTTAGAAAGCACGATATTCTTGTCCTTCCCCGAGAGAATATTTAGGATATAATCTGTGTTGACCTCGTTGAATTTAACGATGCTTAAAAATATATGATAAAAGGTTTTATCCCAAATAGGCATTGACAGCAGTTGGTTCGCTATTTTAAGACTTAAGTCTTCAACATCTTCAGCAGACAGCTGTTTTCTAAGTAATCTATATGCTTTCCGTATTTGGCTCTTGGTCATTTTTTACACCTATTGAAATATGAAAAATAGCATCACCCTGATAAATTATAGGCGCATCGTTAACGCTAAAAATATAGCCAGCATTTGGTGCTTTTACCTCGTGGTTGAAACTTCCGTAGGGATCCGTAATGTTTCCAATAATTTGTCCTCGGTTGACATATTGGGCGACTTTTACAATCGACTTAAACATACCAGAATATTTGGCCCTAACCCACTTACTCTCTTTAATTAAGATGCTCTCTTGCTTCGGTTTGGAAATCTTGAATTTTGTTTTCAGCATTCCTAAATGATTCAGAACACGTTTTACGCCATTCACACCGAAATTGGTAGTGGAAGTATCAATATGGAAAGACTTACCCCCTTCAAAAAGTAAAATTGGGATACTGAGTTTATGACAGGTCTGCCTGAAGGATTTGCCAAGATTTTGGGAATATAGAATAAAGGGTGCCGCAAATATTTCCGCAGCCTCCTTAAGAGATTTTTCACCTTTTATTATCCTAATATGTGCCGCATTGAACCTATCGGCACCGCCGGTATGGAAATCCATCACAAAATCGACATGGGGTAATATTTCGGTCACTAATTTAAAAGCAACTCGGCTTGCCAAAGACCCCCCTTTTATTCCTGGAAAAACCCGATTTAAATCCCGACCATCGGGAAACTGCCGATCCATATGGATAAACCCAAACACATTAATCACCGGGATACAGATGATGGTTCCAATTTTAGGTTTATTGTAACCTTTTGCAATAATCTGTCTAACGATTTCAACGCCGTTAACCTCATCGCCATGAATTCCAGCAGTAATTAGAACTGTTGGCCCGGGCTTTTTAGAACGTGAAATGATAACAGGAACATCAATACTGTTCTGGGTGTGCAATTTGGCCACATTGAAACTTACTGTGGTATTTTCACCGGGTTTGATTTGAGTGCCGAGAATCTGGAGAATATCTTCTTTTTTTGCCATTTATAGTCGTTAGCTGTTAGCTGTTAGCTGTTAGCTGTTAGCTGTTAGCTGTTAGCCAGAATAGTCGTTTCTACTTTTTCAAGACATTTAGTTTATCAGAATATATTCCCTTTTTTTCGTTTTAATCAATTCATATTGACTTCCATCTAACGATTGAAGACTAGCGACTAAAAACTGTTAAACATTACGTTCTATATATCTAATAATTGTCTTGGCAATATCCTTTTGTGTTGCAGATTCAATACCCTCCAATCCGGGGGATGAATTAACCTCCAAGATTAAAGGTCCACGGGAGGACTGCAACATATCAACACCACAAATCCCCAATCCAAGCGCCTTTGCGGCTTTTAGTGCGGCGTTTTCTTCGTCTTCGCTTAGCTCGATAATATTGGCGCTTCCGCCACGATGAAGATTAGACCTAAATTCACCTTCCTTACCTTGACGCTTCATTGCACCAACTACATTTCCATCAACAACGAAAGCCCTTAAATCTGCGCCTTTGGATTCCTTGATATACTCTTGGACGATTACCCTAGCCTGCAGTCCGTTGAAGGCTTCGAGAACAGATTCCGCAGCATTTGTGGTTTCTGCCAGTACGACACCAAGACCTTGGGTGCCCTCCAAAAGTTTTATGACTAACGGCGCGCCACCTACATATTCGATAATCTCACCAACATCTTTGGTGTAATTTGAAAACGCTGTTTTAGGCATTCCCAATCCGGCGCGAGATAGTACTTGAAGGCTTCTCAACTTGTCCCTTGATCTCACCAATGCTTGCGATTCTACTGTAGAAAACACCTTCATCATTTCAAATTGCCTAACTACTGCCGTACCGTAAAATGTCACCGACGCGCCGATTCTTGGTATAACCGCATCAACACCCTCAATTTTCCTTCCTCTGTATAAAATTGCGGGATTTTTTTTCTCGATGATGATTTCACATTTAAGGGGGTCGATTATTTCAACCTTATGTTTACGTTTTTCAGCAGCCTCAACCAGACGTTTAGTACTATATAATTGTGGATTACGTGAAAGGACAACGATATTCATTTTGTATTTTAAATTTTATTTAGTGGAATTAATTTTTGATTTTTTGTTGATAAGAAACATTTTTAAGACTGACATCGACCAAGAATTTTTTTAGGAGAAATTTCCTGCCAATCAAAATAGGAAATCTCATATCCTTTCTATCGCTCAAGGTCAAATATATGCTGTATTTCTTATCGAACAGAATTATTTTGGTCTTTACCATGTATCTATTCTGCACCATACCATTGCTACTTTTAACCTTTTTGGTAGCGAAGGTTTTAAAGGTTATAATTTTTTTGTTGTAGTGTGGGTGCTCCCGATCGTAAAACAAACATTTTAAAACACCGTCTTCCTCGTAATAGTTGTGGCAATGTATGGATGAGGTATAGGCACCGGTATCCATCTTAATATCGATATCCTGTAAATCCAGAGTCGGGAAATCGGCTTTGTCTACTCTTCCTAGTGTTTTTTTTGGCATAAGACATCTACTTGGGATGCAAGTTAATGAAAAGGAAAATTGATTTTAAAACTGTGTCCGATTAATATAGTTGTGAGAAATTAGAAAGAAAAATCAAAAACGATACTCCGCTTTCAAAAGAACAAATCTTGGCAAAAGTCGATATTCAGTTGTGGAACTGCCGATGTCACTGATGGAGAAGTTTCTAAAACGTCTTTCATTAAAGAGATTTTTCCCTGTTAGGCTTATAGTCAACTTATCTTTGATAAGCTTGTATCGCGCTTCAAAATCAAGAAAATAATAGTTGTTATCGGTTTGAAGGTTACCAAAGTAATAACGTTCTGACTGTGCTTGGACGTCAAACTTTTCACTGAATACAAATGACAAATCTAGAAAGCTGACATTATCTGTAAACGAATTCTCTATTGTAGTTTGTATCTCGGTAGTCATCCACTTAGTCCCGATATGATAATTAAAAATCCCTCTGAATCCAGAACGAAGCTCCAAACCATAATTGAAATTTGTTGTCTCCACATTTCTCAAATCTGAATCATTTACAATGTTTTTGAATTCGCTTTGAGAATAACCTAAATCCAATTTTAGGTTCGAGGACATAAACTTATAGTAGTAATCAAATTTTGAATTGAAGCTGAAATATTCCCTGTCTTCAATGACAATTTTTTCAGATTGAACGAAGTTGGGTTGAATCACACTATTTGTTGAAAAGAAATCGTGATTTTTACTATACAGCACAAATGCATTGGCGAAAAAACGGTCACTATAGTTACCCAATTGATAATTGAAAATTATCCTAGATGCGTCTAGTTGATTAAAGCCTCCTGTCCCTTTTGAAAACGAACGAAACCCAGTAAGCACGAAATTACTATAAACATCAAGTATTTGGGCGTTCGTCGTATTGTAGGAATAGGTGGAATTAATCCTACTTTTATTATTAATTTTCCAATCAATACCGACCGAGGGATTAATAAAAAATGGGCTTTGGCTCTGGGTAGCATTATTATTTTCCAGAGTGTTAAATAGCTGGTGAGCGTCTATTTTTCCAGTAATACCTATCTTTTTTACTTTAAAACGGTATTTAGCCTTAAAGTAGAGGTCATTAACTTGGTAGCTGGTGTTGTTTTGGTAGCCAAGAGGTTGTTCTAGTAGAGTTTCATCCTGAAAGAGAGAAAAGGTAGAATTTAGATTATCCTCTCTAAATTCATTGCCAATTTGGAGTTCCAGTAAATCCCCGCTTTTCTTTCGGTCTAGCAAATGAGCATTTATACCTGCAAAAAGCATTTTGTTTTCGCTTAATTGCGAAACATTATTAGCATTGGTATTCTCGTTAAACAAATCCTCATAAAAAAATTGATTTACGCGATAGTTTTGGGGCGTTTCTTCATTTATAAATCTACCTGTCAATAAAAGAACTTTTTTGTCTTTAAATTTATTGGTGTAATTAATTTTTTGGTCAAAAAGTGTGTTTTGATGTTGCAGATTCTCAATGGTGGAATTACCGTTGAAAATTAGATTGGACACGTCGTCAAAGTCTCCACTATTATATTTTGTGACTGCTTCTAAGGTTTGTGACTTTGAAATGTCATAATTCAAATCTAATTTACCAAATGCGATTCTATTTTTATTCCTTAGTTGGTAATCTTCAGTATTGGTAAAGTTTGTACCATTAACATTTACGGTTTCGATGCTGTTGCGAAACAAGTCAGTCTCGTCCCAATTGAAAAAACCGAGTGTCTTTATTTTTAGTTTGTCGGTAGGATTGAAAATGGCGTTTAGCGAAACTAGTTCTGCATTGTTGAAATTGGTACGACTTTTTTTAAAGTTGAGACTTGGGGCGGATAGATTAAGTATTGGTTGTAATTGTTGATTATCCCCAATGCTGCCAGGTTCGTTTGCACTGTAGGGACGAATTAGATCGTTCAAATCACCTGTTGCATCATAACCAATGTTATTTAGGTTGGTGAGAAAATAGTATTTATTCTTTTTTCCAAAATTCATTAGATTGGATTTGAGGTGGTAAAATTGGTTACTACCGTAACCTGCTTCTATATTGCCAAACCAAATACGCTTTGATTTTTCGTCCAACTTTAAGTTAAGTGCTATCTTATTACTTTCTTCAATATCCTTAAGTAACCGATTATTAGAGTAGCGTTTTAAAACCTCAACCTCTTCAATAGGATAGGCTGGCATGTTTTTAGATAGTATTTTGTAGCCACGTTCAAAAAGGTCGTCGCCATCTACCATAAGTTTTTCAATTTCTTGATTACCAACTTTTATTGTACCGTTATCATCAATATTGATGCCTGGTATTTTTTTAAGTAAATCCTCAACGGTCTGCTCGGTGCCATCCTTAAAATATTCGGTTTTGAAGTTTATTGTGTCTTTTCGAATTGAGATAGGTTTTTCTGCTGTAATGATAATTTCATTTAAATCCGTAAAAGACTCTTCTAATGTAATTTTGTATTCGAGTTCTTTTGTGTTAACGTCTATGGTTATGGGGACCTTTTTAGTTTTATAACCCAAAGACTTAAAGGTTAAATTGTAGCTATTTGGTTCTTCAATGGTAATAGAGAATCTACCATTATCATCTGTAAATGTGTAACCAGTAATCTTTGACGTTATAGAGTCTTTGAGTAAAACGCTTATTTGTGATAATCGGTTTTGTTGACCATCTTTTACTTCTCCGTAAATCTTGGTTTGAGAGTGAGAAGTGATGTAGAACAAGATAGTTATGAAAATAAAACTACTTTTTCGATGAAAGGGCATTGTTTACGAGTAGTTTATAGAATGATAGGTTATTGGAAGTAAAAATATTGCAATATTCTTATTAAAAATAGTCAACCATATTTTCTAGGAAATTACTTATCATGAATTAAAAGTTTTAATTAAAGGAAATTTGGATTCACTAGTATTTTAAATTTTTTTGTTTAAAAACTTTTAAGATATCAATCATTAATTTCCCATTCGTACACCAATTCTTTTTGACTTGAGCGAACAGGGCCTAGAGAGGTGTCAAGCGAAATTGACCTATCCATTTTGGCTTGTAATCTTTTATTCAGATCCTCAAATTTTTTAGGTTCGATTTCTGATACAAATTCTTTTAAACTTATTGCATCTTCAATTTTAGGCAAATCTATAGTAGGTATTTCAGAGTTCAATTTAACCTTAGTAGCTCTGTAAAAGAAAATTCCTTTATCATCTTCTGCTTCTAAGATAAGTCCTGGCAATCCGCTAAGTTTCCACGGGCCTAAATTAATCGGTATATCCTCAGTAAACCAAACTATATAATTTCTTCCTCTAAATGACCCAACGGCTTTCTGACAATTTAATTCACTTACTGTTTTGTATTCTTGTTTTACTTCCCATGAAATTAAAGGGATATCTTCGGTTAAGACATAATTCTTTCTAAATTTCCAAACCTTGGTTATTAATATATTATTTTTTCTGTCTAAAAAAAATACGGGTTTTTTGGAGGTGTCCTTATTAATTAAAATTGTTTTATTGTCACTTTCACTCGAAATGAGCCTTGGAATAGAATCGTTATACTTGTCATTTTTAAAAGTTTTAAATACTGATTTTTCAGCATTATTAAAGTATAATATACTTTTGGTTGTATAGTTTATGCTATGTATTACAC
>JBCCOJ010000049.1:0-17450 GCA_039025415.1 Bacteroidota bacterium
CAAGGAATTAATTAACATCAATGATGCAGCAACCGGCAAGGTATTCTTCTCAGGTTTTGCAAATGTTATTAATGCTATGCGTAAATGTCCTAAATTCATTGTTGGACGAATCCAAGGTAAAACTGTGGGTGGTGGTGTTGGTCTTGCTGCTTCAACCGATTATTGTATGGCCACCAAGTTTGCTGCAATTAAACTTAGTGAATTGAATATAGGGATTGGGCCATTTGTTGTTGGACCTGCTATCGAACGAAAAATGGGTTTAAGTGCCATGTCCCAAATCGCGATTGATGCAAATTCGTTTTATCCGCCAGAATGGGCTAAACAAAAAGGATTGTTCACAGAAGTTTATGAAAGTACCGAAGAGTTAGACCAAGAGGTCAAAAAAACCGCCGAACATTTATGCACCTACAACCCAGAAGCGATGTTGGAAATGAAAAAGGTTTTTTGGCAAGGTACTGATAACTGGGACGAGCTTTTGGCCGAAAGAGCCGAAACAAGCGGAAGATTGGTATTAAGTGAGTTTACTAGGGAAAAGTTGAAGACTTATAAATAAAAGCCCCTCCTAACCTCCCGCTTCGGGTGGTGAGGAATAAATCCTGCATTTTAAAAATTGTGCAAATAAGTAAAAAATGGTTTAATTAAAAATACGACGTCATTGCGAGGAAGAAAGCCTGTACTGAGAGAAGTCGAAGTAAAGCAATCCATTCGTTGAGATTACCACGCTCGTGCCTCGCTCGTAATGACAAAGAACATTAAAAAAAATGAAAGTATACATCAAACAGTTTTCACCCTTTTGGGGAATTAAAGCGGGCTCATGATTTACAAATTCAAAAACATCACCCCCGTCATACATCCCAGCAGCTTCGTCCACCCGCTGGCAGCTGTAACAGGTAATGTTATAATTGGGAAAAACTGTTATATAGGTCCGGGTGCCGCAATTCGTGGGGATTGGGGACAGATTATTTTGGAAGACGGCGTAAACGTTCAAGAAAATTGTACGGTGCACATGTTTCCGGGGAAATCTATTGTATTAAAACAAAGCGCGCATGTAGGTCATGGCGCTGTAATTCATGGCGCTAATCTTGGTCAAAATTGTCTTATAGGTATGAATAGCGTGATTATGGACGATGCCGAAATTGGAGACGAGTGTATCGTTGGAGCCATGTCCTTTATAAATGCTGAAACCAAAATACCAAGACGAAGTTTAGTGGTTGGAAATCCCGCTAAAATCATCAAGCAGGTTTCTGACGAAATGATTGCCTGGAAAACTAAAGGTACTCAACTCTACCAGCAATTACCGCCTGATTGTCATAATAGCTTAAAGGAAGTTGAGCCTTTAAGAGTAGTGCCAAAAGAAAGAAAAATACAGGAAGATGTTTACCAAACACTTCGTGATTATATGAATAAGTAAAATGTCTAAAGTAGAATTTAAAATGCCCAAATTGGGCGAGAGTATTACTGAAGCTACAATTATTACCTGGTTTAAAAACGTTGGGGATACCATTGAAGAGGACGAAATGCTTCTAGAGGTTGCCACCGATAAGGTGGATTCGGAAGTCCCATCAACTATTTCTGGAGTAATAAAGGAAATTAAGTTTGAGGTTAATGACGTTATTGCAATTGGAGAAACTGTTGCTGTAATTGAGGTTAACGGCGAAATGGAAAATTCCAAAAAACAATCTGTCCCAGCACAGGCTAAACTCCCCAACTCTGAAAAAAAATCAACCAAATCCAAAAAAATTCAGAAAGTCAGTCAGCCAGAATCATCAAACATCGTTACTTCCCCATCGAAAGCCAAAAATGGTCGACCCGCAAGTTTTTCTGTTTCTAATCCGAATCAATTTTATTCACCACTAGTCATTGAAATTGCCAAAAAACATCATATCAGTTTTGAAGAGTTGGCTCGTATTCCGGCTACGGGTAAAGCGGGGCGATTGAGAAAAAGCGATTTGTTTCAATATATAGAAGAAGGAAGGCCTTATAAATTTGCCCAACCAATAGCAGAAGACCCAACCGCATATCGCATTCCAAACCTAACTTTTGATAAAGGGAAAGGAAAGATTGTTGAGATGAATAGAATGCGGCAAATGATTGCAGATCATATGGTATATTCCAAGCATACATCACCGCATGTCACTGCTTATGTTGAAGCCGATTTGACAAATATGGTACAATGGAGAAATGAGCACAAATCTAAATTTCAAGAAAAATATGGGCAACGTTTAACATTTACACCTTTATTTGTTGAAGCGGTTGCCAGGGCTGTTAAAGACTTTCCAAATATAAATGCTTCTGTTGATGGCAAGAATATTATAGTTAAAGAGAACATCAACATTGGCATGGCCACGGCATTACCAAGCGGAAATCTCATTGTACCAGTGGTAAGGGATGCAGATAGAAAAAATTTATCCGAATTGGCATCCAATGTCAATGATTTGGTCTCTAAAGCCCGTGATAATAAGCTACAGGCAGATGATGTTCAAGGAAGTACATTTACAATATCTAATGTAGGTACCTTTGGAAGTGTCATGGGTACACCAATTATCAATCAGCCTGAGGTAGCGATTCTTGCCCTTGGAATTATAAAAAAACGTCCTGAAGTTATAGAGACTGAGAACGGTGATGAAATAGCAATTAGAAGTATGATGTATCTATCACTTTCATTTGATCATAGAGTCGTTGATGGATTTTTAGGTGGAAGTTTTGTTCGGCGCGTCGCTGACTATTTTGAGCAATTTGATGTAAATCGAGATATATAAAATAACACCTTTCAGATATTAGAAACCTGAAAGGTCTTTTTTGAAAAATTAAAAGATTTCCCCGCTAAAGTGCGGGGGCATAAAATGAATAAAGACATACTAAAAAAAGGATTTTCAAACTTGTGTACGGCTAAGGCCATGGCAGAATTATATGAAGCGAATTTCAAGCAAGTTTCAAAATATGTCCATGCAACCTCTCGTGGTCATGAGGCCATTCAAACCGCAGTTGGCATGCAATTATTACCACAGGATTATGCCTTTCCTTATTATAGGGATGACGCGATGTTACTGTCTTTTGGTTTAGAGCCTTATGATTTAATGTTGCAATTATTGGCCAAAAAGGTGGACCCTTTTTCAGCGGGAAGAACTTACTATTCACATCCAAGCCTTAGGGATGATGATAAACCGAAAATACCACATCAGTCTTCCGCAACAGGAATGCAAGCCATTCCAGCCACGGGCGTTGCTATGGGAATAAAGTATAGTGAACTTCAAGGTTTAGTTGATTCAACTAATGATAACGCTATTTCTGTATGTTCTTTAGGTGATGCATCAGTCACAGAAGGTGAAATCGCAGAGGCTTTCCAAATGGCGGCGTTAAAACAGATGCCAATTCTCTATTTGGTACAGGATAATGGTTGGGATATTTCCGCAAATGAAGCAGAGACCAGGGCTCAAAATGCGTTTGAATACGCTAAAGGATTTCACGGATTGGAGGCTATTTCAATTGACGGAGCTAATTTTATAGAAAGCTACAATGCCCTTGAAAAAGTTATAAAAATCATTAGGCAAGAACGTAGGCCGTTCTTAGTTCATGCCAAAGTGCCATTGTTAAATCACCATACCTCTGGTGTTAGAATGGAATGGTATCGTGATGATCTAGAGGAAGCAAAATCACGCGACCCATATCCTGTTTTAAAAAAGCAACTTTTAGATAACGGTTTTTCTAAACAAGAGATAACTGAAATTGAAACATCGGCGATAGAGAAGGTGGCTTCAGATTTTGAAAAGGCCTTAAAAGCAGACGACCCAAAACCAGAAGATTTATTTACAAACGACTTTGTCCCAACTCCAATTTCCGAAGAAAAAGGAGACCGCGCTCCGAAAGGCGCGGAGAAAGTCGTCATGGTAGATTGTGCCTTATTCGCAGTGGAGGAATTAATGCGAAAACATAAAGAGTGCCTATTGTATGGTCAAGATGTTGGCGGAAGGTTAGGCGGTGTGTTTAGGGAGGCAGCGACTTTAGCACAAAAATTTGGTGATGACCGGGTTTTTAACACCCCAATACAAGAGGCTTTTATCGTAGGCTCAACGGTTGGTATGTCTGCGGTAGGGTTGAAACCAATCGTTGAGGTGCAGTTTGCAGATTACATTTGGCCCGGATTAAATCAATTATTTACCGAAGTAAGTCGAAGCTGTTACCTTTCAAATGGCAAATGGCCGGTAAGTATGATTTTGCGGGTGCCAATAGGAGCTTATGGTAGTGGAGGACCTTATCATTCATCTTCAGTCGAAAGTGTAATTACCAATATTAGAGGAATCAAAATTGCCTACCCCAGTAATGGTGCCGATTTAAAAGGATTGATGAAGGCTGCCTATTACGACCCTAATCCTGTAGTTATTTTAGAGCATAAGGGTTTATATTGGAGCAAGGTGCCTGGCACCAAAGGGGCAACATCAATTGAACCTTCAGAAGATTACGTTTTACCTTTAGGTAAAGCATGGGTATTGCAGGAAATCTGGAAACAGGAATCAGAGGAAACCATAACTATTGTGACCTACGGCATGGGCGTTCATTGGGCTTACAATGCGTCAGGAGATTTGGATATGCGTGACCAGATTGAGATTATTGACTTAAGGACCTTGTATCCATTAGATGAGGATACAATAATGGTATCAGTCAAGAAAACTGGAAAATGTTTGGTAGTTACCGAAGAGCCTTCAGATAATAGTTTTGCAAGAGCGTTGGCCGGAAAAATTCAGGAAGAATGTTTTAAGTATTTGGATGCTCCCGTAATGACTATAGGTAGTGAAAATATGCCGGCAATCCCTTTGAATTCTGTCTTAGAGGAAACCATGATTCCCTCTACGGAAAAGGTGAAGGCGAAAATTAAGGCGCTTTTGGCTTATTAGCCTAAACATTATACTCCGAAAGCGGCTTAGTGAATTTCTCTGGGTCAGCTGCTAAATGATAACGCGGATCATCAACGTCTTCGATAATGACTTCTTCAAATTTCGGGCTGGCCTTGCGCATAATGCGTTTACAGTCTTCGCTCAGGTGCTTCAATTTTATTGATTTGCCTTCAGCCTCATATTTATTAACTAGATTGAAAATGGCTTCAAGTGCCGAGTGATCGCTGACCCGTGATTCTACAAAATCGATTTCTACAGTTTTAGGGTCATTTTTGACATCAAATTTTGCATTGAAGTTTTGAATGGAACCGAAAAAAAGTGGGCCCCATATTTCATAAGTTTTTGTCCCATCTGGTTGAATACGTTTTCTGGCTCGAATCATCTTCGCGTTTTTCCAAGCAAATACTAAAGCCGAAATAATAACTCCAGAAATTACCGCAATTGCCAAGTCCTGCCAGACCGTAATAGCCGAAACAGCAACTAAAACAATAGCATCTGACAATGGAATTTTTCTAATAATCCTAAAGCTCGACCAAGCAAAGGTTCCTATTACCACCATGAACATTACACCGACTAGGGCTGCAATTGGGATTTGTTCGATTAAGGGCGCCCCAAATAGAACAAAGCACAGTAATGCGATTGCAGCAACTGCGCCAGACAATCTTCCACGGCCTCCAGAGTCTACATTGATTATGGACTGGCCAATCATGGCGCAGCCGCCCATTCCACCAAAGAGTCCGTTTAGGATATTGGCGCCACCTTGGGCAATACATTCCCTATTGCCATTACCTCTGGTTTCAGTTATTTCATCTACTAAATTCAAGGTCATTAAAGATTCAATTAGGCCAACTGCAGCCAAGATAAATGCTGTTGAGATGATGGTGCCCCAATTACCATTTAAGGTTGAAAATAATCCAAAAATCTGGTCTTGAAATGTTGGCAGGCCACCCTGCAAACCCTGACCGCCACCTTCGCGAATAAACGAACCAACCGTACTCACTTCGATTCCACCAAAAATAGTAATACAGGCCACTACAATAATCGCAATTAAAGCGGCGGGTATTTTTTTAGTCAATTTAGGTAAGCCGTACATAACACCCATAGTCAAACCAATAAAGCCCATCATCTTCCAAAAGTTGGTATTTGAAAACAAGGCAGTGAACCACTCAGAAGTATTTTCAAAAAACGAAATATCCATTGGGACCGCATTTGGGAAAAGCCCCAATTGAGAAAGAAAAATAACAATTGCCAAACCGTTGACAAATCCCATCATGACGGGGTGGGGAATGAGTCTAACGAATTTCCCTAGCTTAAATATTCCTGCCGAAATTTGAATGAGGCCAACAAATAGTAAGGTTATGAAAAGCCATTGCAGTCCTAGATTTTCAATAGGTGAATCCAAGGCCAATCCAACTTCATTACCTTTTTGTATGAGATGAACCATAACCACGGCCATTGCTCCGGTAGCTCCCGATATCATACCTGGTCTACCGCCAAATAGAGCGGTAACTAATCCCATCATAAAAGCCCCATAAAGTCCAACCAAAGGATCAACACCTGCAACAAAGGCAAATGCAACCGCTTCTGGAACTAGAGCCAATGCAACTGTTAATCCAGAAAGAATATCATTCTTCGGGTTTTGAGTGAAATTTTTTCTTGTGGTTTGTCCTAAAATCATAATGCTACCCTTAAAAGGCGGCAAAGATAGACTTATATTGTTAGGGATGAAATTAGCGCAATAAAAAAAAGCTATCTCAAGATGTTGGTTTTAAGATAGCTTTCTTTTGTAATGACTATTGTTTTATTGCACGGTTTCTGGCGGATAATTCTCCAGCATTTTATTTACAAATTCCTTTATTCTTTCTTCTTTCTTTTCCATTTTATCAGGAAGATTTCCAGCACCTGAGCCTTGCCATACCAATTCTTTTTTCTCCGCATCAATCAAATCAATAAATAGGGTTCCTTCGTTGGAAGTTGAAACTATCGGCTGATTCAAGCCCCAGCCGCCCCAGCCCCAACCAGGTCCGAAGCCACCCCAGCCCCAGCCGCCCCAACCGAAACCACCCCAGCCCCAGCCACCAAAGCCACCCCAGCCCCAATTGTTCTGGTAGACATCAACACGGGTTTGTGCTTTAGTAAAAATGCTAACGAGCATATCTGGATTTTCCGATTTGGTGTATCCCTTGGCTAACAGCTCAGCTTCTATGGCACGTAATATTCTACGCTTATCCAAATCACTAATTTCAGCTTTATCAATTCCTGTTTTATAAAATGCAAAGGTTTTATACTCGTCAAACTGGGTTTCCTTATCATAATCTGAAGCAACTCTTACTGAACTGCAGGATGTCAATGCCAAGACTATAACTAGTAATGGTAATATTTTAATCAGTCTTTTCATAGTAATTATATTTTAGTTAAATCAAATCCAATAAATGGTCATCAACAACATTTGGAATAGTAACCTTCAATTTCGGTTCATGTTCCATTGCGCGCTTAATAGCAAAAATAGCACCCTCATTTCTCGCCCAGTTTCTTCTTGAAATACCATTGTTGACATCCCAGAATAGCATAGACTCTAAGCGCCTTTCGGCTTCTTTACTACCATCAAGAACCATACCAAATCCACCGTTAATGACTTCGCCCCAACCAACGCCACCACCGTTATGGATACTTACCCAAGTGGCGCCTCTAAAACTGTCGCCAATGACGTTTTGAATGGCCATGTCGGCCGTAAAGCTTGAGCCATCGTAAATATTACTTGTTTCACGATAAGGGGAGTCTGTGCCAGAAACATCATGATGGTCTCTTCCTAAAATCACCTCTCTAAGATCGCCATTTTTTATGGCATTATTGAACGCTTTTGCAATTTTAACGCGCCCTTCGGCATCGGCATATAATATTCTCGCTTGAGAACCGACCACTAAATCATTCTCCTGAGCGCCTTTTATCCATTGAATATTATCCGCCATTTGTTGTTTGATTTCGCTAGGCGAGTCCTTCATAATGTTCTCTAAAACTTCACAGGCAATGGCATCGGTTTTTGCTAAATCCTCAGGTTTGCCCGATGCACAGACCCATCTAAACGGACCAAAGCCATAATCAAAACACATCGGTCCTATAATATCCTGAACATATGAAGGATATTTAAAATCGATTTTATTTTCAGCTAAAATATCCGCATCAGCTCTGGATGCTTCTAAAAGAAAAGCGTTGCCATAATCAAAAAAATAGGTACCCTTTGATGTGTGTCTATTTACTGCCTCGACATGTCTTCTAAGGCTTTCCTGAACTTTTATTTTAAACGTTTCAGGCGCATTGGCCATAAGTTCATTCGATTCATCAAAACTTAAACCCACTGGATAATAACCACCCGCCCAAGGGTTATGAAGTGAGGTTTGGTCGCTGCCGATATCAATCTTTAAGTCTGCGTCATCAAATTTCTCCCAAACGTCTACGATATTTCCCAAATAGGCTAAAGACACCGGTTCCTCGAGTTCTCTTGCTTGCTTCACCCTTTCAACGAGAATGTCTAGATTGGTAATCTTCTCATCAATCCAACCTTGGTCTAATCGTATTTGGGTTATTTTTGGATTTACCTCGGCACATACCGTTATACATCCCGCAATGTTGCCAGCTTTGGGCTGTGCACCAGACATTCCACCCAAACCAGAGGTGACAAATAAACCGCCTTTTGGGGATTTTTTTATTTTTCTAAAAGCATTCAATACCGTAATGGTCGTGCCGTGAACAATGCCTTGAGGGCCGATGTACATGTAGCTTCCAGCCGTCATTTGTCCATATTGCGTCACACCAAGGGCATTAAACTTTTCCCAGTCGTCTGGGTTGGAGTAATTAGGAATCATCATGCCATTAGTTACAACCACCCTTGGTGCTTCTTTATGACTTGGGAACAAGCCCATAGGGTGCCCAGAATACATCGCGAGTGTCTGTTCATCTGTCATTTCTGATAGATATTTCATGGTAAGCCGATATTGGGCCCAGTTTTGAAATACCGCCCCATTTCCGCCATAAGTAATCAGTTCATGAGGGTGCTGTGCCACAGCATAATCCAAATTATTTTGAATCATTAACATAATTGCCGCTGCCTGCTTTGAATTTGCTGGATATTCATCTATCGGCCTGGCGTACATTTCATAATCAGGTCTAAAGCGGTACATGTAAATTCTGCCATAACGATTTAATTCCTCATTAAATTCATTTATAAGAATTGGGTGCTGTGATTTATCAAAATAGCGTAGCGCATTTTTCAAAGCCAATTTCCGTTCTTCGGAAGATAAAATGGATTTGCGTTTAGGTGCGTGGTTTATGCTATCATCAAAAGGTTTAGGCTCTGGCAGGATATCTGGAATTCCTTCTCTTATTTGATCTTGAAATGAGATTGCTGTGGTGGGCATGGTGTTTATGTGTGATTTATTCGGTCTTCTATTAATGAGCTATCAGTTTTAGTTTGTAGTCCTTAAGCTTTAAAAGCTAAAAAGGCTCAAAAATGAATTCAATTTTGAATAGTAATTATTCGGTATCCACTTTTAATGTCGAAGTACTAATATGAACTTAATATTTTAATTTTTCAAAGGGTCATAACCATAAGGGCAATGCCTGCAACCGCTTTTACAGCAGTAACCTCGTTTAAGATGGTATTGCTCAGTAAAACAACGGTAACCTTCTGGGGTCAAGTAATAATCACCGTCTTCAATAGGTATGATTTTCTTCATATAACAAAGATAATGTAAATTGGAGCGATTTTTGAACTCCTGGTATTATGGTCGTAATTTCAAAATTGGTAGTGCCAAAGGGTTATGTGGGTTTAACGGTTTTTCCGTTTATTTTTCTGAAATTTCCGCATCTAAAAGCTGATGAGGTACTATTAAATCATGAGCGCATTCATCTACGGCAACAATTGGAATTGTTAATTCTACCATTTTATTTAATTTATGCGTTGGAGTTTTTGCTTAGGTTTTGTTATTACCGTAATTGGAAAATGGCCTATCAAAATATTTCATTTGAGCGTGAGGCCTATCGAAATGAAAATCAAATGCATTATTTAACTTCTAAGCGATTTTGGTCGTTTTTATCCTATCTCTAATGTTGACCGCAATAAAAAGTAATAATCAATTCATAGGAACTTTTGGCAGTGGCGTCTCTCTGACTTTAAAGCGTGAAGACCTCATTCACCCAACAGTTTCAGGAAATAAATTCAGAAAGCTGAAGTATAATCTCATGGAAGCCAAAAGGCAGAACAAAAATTTGCTTTTAACCTTTGGTGGTGCTTACTCTAATCATATTGCTGCCACGGCCGCTGCTGGAAAAGAATTCGGATTTAAAACCATTGGGATTATCAGGGGGGAGGAGTTGATTGATAAAATTACCGAAAATCCAACCCTGAATTATTCTCAGTCCTGTGGAATGCATTTGAAATTTGTAAGTCGGGATGATTTCCGAAGAAAAAACACAGAAGAATTTATAAATGAGTTGATATCTGAATTTGGAGATTTTTATCTAATTCCTGAAGGAGGAACAAATGAACTGGCGGTAAAAGGTTGTGAGGAAATTTTAGATGAAGCTGATACTGGATTTGATTTTATTTGCTGTTCAGCAGGAACTGGCGGTACGGTTTCGGGTTTGATAAATTCTACTTTACCCCATCAAAAGGTACTAGCTTTTTCGGCATTAAAAGGTAATTTTCTCATTGAGGAAATTCATAAATTTGCAAAACGAGAAAATTGGGAGCTAATTTGTGACTACCATTTTGGCGGTTATGCCAAGGTTAATGGTGAATTGATAGCGTTTGTAAACAAATTCAAACTAAATCATAATATTGCTTTAGACCCGATTTATACCGGTAAGATGATTTTTGGGATTATGGATTTAATCGAAAGGGATTTTTTTCCAAAACACTCCAACATTCTTGCGATACATACGGGGGGATTACAAGGTATTAAAGGTATAAACCAAAAATTGCAGCAACAAAATAAGACGTTAATCGTTTAAAAACCATCATGAGAAAATTACTATTATTTACATTTAGTTTTGTGTTGATGCTCGGGTGTGGTTCCAAACGAAAAATCGTGACCAAAAAGAGCGAAGTTCATAAAAAAAAGGAAACAGTGGTTTTGGAAACCCTCGAGGAAAATGAAGGAACACCCGCCGAAATTCCTGATGAACCTGACCTTCCCAAAAAAACTTATGCAAGTGCCACGGATGAATATATTGCAACCTACAGTGAAATTGCCTTAGATAATATGCGTAAATATAAAATTCCGGCAAGTATCACTTTAGCCCAAGGTATTTTAGAGTCTGGGTCTGGAAAAGGTCGGCTTTCGGTTAAGGCAAATAATCATTTCGGCATAAAATGCCACGGTTGGACCGGTGAAAAAATTTACCATGACGATGACCGCAAGCAGGAGTGTTTCAGAAAATATGAATATGCCAAATCATCTTTTGAAGACCATTCCCAGTTTCTTACAAGGCGGGGCAGATATGCCAAACTATTTGAACTCAAACAGGATGATTATAAAGGTTGGGCCAAGGGTTTGCGTGCTGCTGGATATGCTACGGATAGAAAATATCCACAAAAGCTTATTAGTTTAATAGAGCGTTACGAGCTTTATAAATATGATGACATGGTGTTGAAAAACAAGACTGTTTCCACCCTTGAATCTACTTCAGGTACTGATGTTTTACAACACAAGGTTGAGGAGGGTGATACCTTGTATTCGCTATCAAAACGTTACAATACATCAGTCGAAGACCTAAAACTAAGAAACAACCTCAAGGACAACACGATTAATGTAGGCCAAATTTTAATTATAAAATAAATTCATGTTATATCAAAGAAGCAGCGCTTTGTTTAAAGTTGCAGAAACGGTAATTCCTGGTGGGGTTAACTCTCCGGTACGAGCTTTCAAAGCGGTTGGTGGTACACCGATTTTTGCAAAATCTGCAAAGGGAGCCTACGTTTTTGATGAGGATGGCAGACGTTACATCGACTATATTAGTTCTTGGGGACCCATGATTCTCGGTCATGCTTTTGAACCTGTTGTAAGTGCAGTAATTGAAAAGGCAAAAGGTGGTACCTCTTACGGGATGCCAACTGAAATCGAGACAGAGATTGCGAAGCTAGCCGTAAAAATGGTACCGAACATTGATAAAATTCGTTTTGTCAACTCAGGTACAGAGGCATGCATGAGCGCCGTTCGTCTTGCAAGAGGTTTCACGGGCAAGGAAAAAATTATAAAATTCGCTGGATGTTACCACGGGCATAGTGATTCATTTTTGATTGAAGCGGGAAGCGGGGCAGTAACTTTTGGCAGCCCTAACAGCCCTGGTGTAACCCAAGGTACCGCTAAGGATACCTTAATGGCAATTTATAACGACATTGAAAGCGTAAAGATATTAGCAGAAGCCAATAAAGACAAGATTGCATGTATTATAATTGAACCGGTTGCAGGTAACATGGGTTGTATTCCTCCCGCCGAAGGTTTTTTGGAAGCATTAAGGCAATTGTGTGATGATTATAATATCCTCTTGGTGTTTGATGAAGTGATGACGGGGTTTAGATTGGCCAAAGGTGGGGTACAGGAGCTTTACGGCATCAATGCAGATATAATTTGCTTTGGAAAAGTTATAGGTGGCGGTCTTCCGGTAGGTGCATTCGCAGCGCGTGATGAAATTATGGGTCATTTAGCGCCACTCGGTAGTGTTTACCAAGCTGGTACTTTAAGTGGTAATCCTCTAGCTATGGCTGCTGGCCTGGCGATGTTAAAAACCATTGAAAGTGATACTGACCTTTTTGATAGGTTAGCGGCTAAAACCGAATATTTACACAAAGGATGTGCAACGGCATTGACCGAGGCAAATATCATCCACAGTATTAATCGGGTAGGTTCTATGATGTCAATTCATTTTTCTGAAGAACCCGTGGTTGATTTTAAATCTGCGGCAACGGGTAACAATTCAAATTTTAAGACTTTTTTCCACGGTCTGTTAGAACGGGGTATTTATTTGCCACCAAGTGCTTTTGAAAGTTGGTTTTTAAATGATGGTTTGTCCTATGAAGATTGCGATGAGACCATAGCTGCGGTGAAGGAGGTGGCTAAAAAGTTAAAATGATAAAAAAGCGTTTTAGGTAAAACCTAAAACGCTTTTTAGTTTTTTGTGAGCATATAAAATTTACGAATCCTCTCGGGAGATACTTAAGTATCTTTCGTACTCTTCTGGACTCAAGATTTGCTTCAAATCATTATCTAGAATTTCTTTGATTTTTTTCAGACGCTCCTTGTTTGCGTCAAGATTATCATCAATTTTTTGATAGGTTGTTTCAAATGCTTGATAGGCTTTAAAGACATCCCGCATTTTATTTTGTTCGAATTTGACGGTTTTTCTTAGCTCCTTTGTTTTAGCATTAGCTGCTTTGTCTATCTCTATTCGGTTTTGGGAAAATGAGAGTTGGGAAAAAACTAAGGCAGAAGTCAATACAATGAGGGAAAGGTATTTTTTCATGGTCGTTAAATTTTGAAATCCGAAAATAATAATTTTTAATAAATAAAGAGCAACAATCCGAAAATTGCTGCTCTAACCAATACAAATAACCAATCAAAGTTAATTTTTACCTTTTGCTCTTTTTTGCCGCCTTTTCTCTTTGTTAGAACGACGTTCCTCCATATTTTGTTCCCATTCTGCAAATTGTTCGTCATCAAGTATAGATTTCATGTTTTCTTTCATTGCAATTTGACGGTCTAACTTTTCTTTCTCCATTTGGATGTGCTCTTCTTTAGAGGGTCTAACTTTTTCCATTTCATCTCTTCTTGCCTCTCGCTCTTCCATTTTCTGTTTTCTGAATTTAGCCTCCTCGAGAAGAACAGCTTGCACCTTGGATTGCTGGTCTTCAGAAAGATTTAAATCTAAAGTCATCTTTTTAGTCCCTAATTCGGCCATGTCTTCTACAGACATATCCTTGATTTTTTGAATTTGTTCTCGTCTTTCCTGCCGGTCTCCTGGCTGTGCAAAAGCCTGTAAATTTACAAGGGCTATGGCAATTAAAATCAGTTTTTTCATAATATTCATATTTTCTTTAGAATGTTTAATTGTCTCTTTGACCAAGGCTTTTATAATTGGTTTAATAACCTGTGTTAATTTAACCCCTAATTAACACTTTGGGCTTTTGCGACTAATTTAAGAGTCGTATCATAAAGCGGGGTCTTATCCATTTTGCTTTTTAACCAAGCATAAAAACTCATTACAAAGATATCCTCAGCTTTGGTTTCAATCCACTCGAACGAATTTTCAATCTTATTTTCAAAATCGGGTTGCAAAACGATTTCTGGGTTTTTAAAATAGTCTTCAACAAAATTTAGGAAGGTGAGCACTCTCCCCTGGTTGATGCTTTTCAGATATGATGAGTATGACCTTTTGAAACTACGTACTCTAGATTCAACTAAATCTATATCCTGAAGTTCTATGAATAAGATTATTTCTGCTAGATTTTTCTTTATTGTCCATTCTTTGCCAGCTTTTTCAGTGTAATAATTGTCAGTATGATAAAACTTCGATGCTTGATTTTTAGCTTTTTTAAAATCTTCCTTTTGCATGTAAAACATCAAAAGGCTGAGCTGTATGTCTAGAACAGATTCTAAATCCTTATTTTTTTTGATTGGGGTGTTTTCTAAAATTGATAGCGCCTTTTCTTGTTCGTCATTATAGTTAAGATTGAGCGCCAAGAGCAAATTATGCTTAAGGATATAGGTGTTTTTGTATTTATTTCCTTGCTTGTTCATAAGCTCATACATTTCATTCAAATAATTAATAGAAGCATTAAATTTTTTGTTTCTAAAAAGGGCGTTAGCAATCATATAAACCACTTGGATATGGTAAAATAGCTGTTTATGTCTGGTCTTGTGTTTTTTTAACGATTTGTAGGTCTTTAAAAGAAATGGTTCGATTTTAAGATAGTTTTTATCCATATAGGCCGAAAGGCTAACAATCATCATTAATTGATAAAAGCTTTTGAAGGACATCGATTCAGAAATGTTGATGTGATGGTCTGAAAACGTTTGTTTAAGTACATTCTCTAAATTTATGACCTCACCCTTATAGTTTATTTTATTTAGGGTCTGTCTTATTTGGGCATAAACCAAATTGAGTTCTTCTTCAAGGTATTGTTGCTTTTGATTACTTCTGAATTTTGAAATCAACGCTTCTAGTTCAACATCTTGATTCAAATAGGCATACTGTATTTTTGTATGGTAAATCTCATTGAGAATTGGAAATAATTGATGTTCAAGAGCCAATATCTCGGCCTTATCTAAAATTTTATAAGCCATTTTAGGCATATTCTTGGTAAGAAAATTACGCGCAGCCAACAAGTATTTGATTATTTCCATATCAATGCTATTTTCTTCATTAATACTCTTATTAGAAATAAATTCAATTAATGACTGAAAAAGCCGTTTTCTAAGCGCATGGTAAGCTGCTTTGCTGTCACTGTTATATAAAGAATTGAAAATTTCCTTTGAAGAAAGGTTGTCTTCTTTTAAAAGCAGAAATAACTCTACATTTTTTGTGTCTTTTCTTTTGTTCTTCCGTTTTAAAAACAATTCAAATTGGAGTTCTTCTTCGGGGGTTAATGATTTTATAACTGCAGAAAGATTATTCAAAATATCGTCATTTATTAGAGTCTAAAATAATAAATAGTAAATAAAAAGACTGATATTCTTAATAATTAATCGTCAGTTTTTTGTTTTAAGTGTTTATGCGAATATGGATATTAAGAACAAATTTGCTGTATAAATTAAAGATGAAACTCAGATGTGTTCATTAAAAAAGTCAGTTATCATTTCATTAATTATTTCAACAATGGTTTTCTCGGGGCCAATTCAAAAAAAATGCATTGAGAGTTACCAAAAGTACATTTCTAAATTAAGTGGTTTAACTATCGGGAAGACCATTCTTTTAGGCCGCTAGATGAAACTAAAACAGGTAAATATTGCTTTTTTAATAACCCTAGGTGTTTCTTTGGCAGTGTTTATTTATCTAGTGTTTTTGGGCTATGAGGAAATAAGAACCTTAAAGGATGTGATTAAAATAATTGCATCAATCCTGTTTCCACTTCCCATGTTGTTTTTCGTTAGGTGTTTGCTTATTGAACATTTTCTTCCAGAAAATACCGACGAATATAAAAAGGCAAATCAAAAGCCAGCAACTGTTTTGCTGTTGGTTTCTGTTTTTATTATAGTTTTTATAATGTGGGCCATAGAATGGATAACTGGGCATAAACTTGAAGACCATCTCATCTTTGCCCACCTTATAAATTCTACTGCAATTAGTAGCTATGTACTTAACTACATGTTATATAATAATCTAAGGGCCAATGGTATATTGAGTGGGGTTTTGCTTGCTCTGGCCCTTCATATTTTTTTCATCACTAATTAAAACGACTAAATATTTATATTATGAATCCAATAATTCAACCTCCAAACCCAAAGTCCAATTCAAGTAAAAGAGAATTGTTATTTACATTTCAGTTGATAATTGTAACTGGCTTATTAGCATTTACCGCAATTGCCTTTTTCTTTTATTTCGATTTGTCGATTGTTAAAGGTATTAAAGTGGTCTTTGCTCCTTTTTTATCGGTTGTGCCTTTATTATTTGTGCTTTCAATACTCAGAGACTTAAGAAAGGGGTTCAGAGATGGAAATTATACCAAGGATGAGATGATTAAATTCTGTCTGATAACTCTTGGGATTACCGCGGCATTTACTGGAATTACCTTTTTATTATCTAAAATTGATGCCTTGGAAATACTGCTGGCTGCAATTATGGCGATTTTAAGCATGGTGTTTTTTCTTAAAAGTAAAATCAAGGATATTTTGGGGATGAGTATCGTGACCGGCGTAGCAGAAGGCATCATTGTTTATATGATATTTATTTTTTAAGACACATGCCGTTACCGTACACTTAAAATTTTAGGGGTTTAAATCAAATTAAAGCCCAAAAAAGATTAAAGTCATATAATCAAAAACCTCTCAGCTGTATTAAAACTGAGAGGCTTTAGGTTGTTCATGAAGGATGAAAAATAATAGCTAACGAAATCATCCTTACTAATAAATGAAATGGCAAATTACATTTTAGAATCCAACTTGTTCACTTTCTCTTTTTGCTCGTCGGTTAAAACTTCATTCATACTAGCTTTAAACTCTTTATCATTGTTTAAGGCTTTAGATACCTCTTTATTCGCCGCGCCAGAAAGTAATTTGTCTGGAGTAAATCCGCTAATGATTTTTTGAAATTTGTCAGATTTCAATTGGGAAACTACTAAACTAGTGATTTGAGATTGTTGACTTTCTGAGAGATTTAATTTTTTGGTCCATTTGCGAACTTGATCACCGGAAAACTTATCTATAAAAGAGCCTTGGTCTGCAGATTCAACTTTATCAGACACTTGGTCTGTCATAGACTTAAGAGATTGCGCTTGTATATTAAAAGCTGCAAGCAATGTTAAAAGAAAAATGGTTTTTTTCATAATGGTTATAATTTAGTGAG
>JBCCOJ010000050.1:0-17409 GCA_039025415.1 Bacteroidota bacterium
AAGCATAACGATTAATAAATTTTCCAGCTAAAAGACTTTCATTTAATTTTAACGTTATTAACTATAAGTATTACTTACTTTTAAATTTTATGTCAAAAGAAAAACAACACCGTTACGATAAGGCTTATTTGCGAATCGCCCAAGAATGGGGAAAATTGTCCCATTGTGAGCGCAAACAGGTAGGTGCCCTGATTGTTAAGGATAGAATGATAATATCTGATGGGTATAATGGTACACCCACAGGTTTTGAGAATTGCTGCGAAGATGATGATGGTTACACAAAGTGGTATGTGCTTCACGCTGAAGCAAATGCTATTTTAAAAGTGGCCTCATCAACACAATCCTGTAAGGGGGCGACCTTATATATTACACTGTCTCCCTGCAGGGAATGCAGTAAACTCATCCATCAGGCCGGTATTGTAAGAGTTGTTTATATCACAGGTTATAAGGACGATTCTGGTTTGAGATTTTTAGAAAAAGCTGGGATTGAGATTAAACAGATAGTGGATGTTAGCGCCTAAAGAGAGCAGTTAATTTGCTAATCGAATTTGTTACATTTAATTAATAGCTAATAAAGCCGAGTTAATGTTGTAATCATAGAATGGAATGATTATTGATTTTCCTGATGACCATTAAAAAGCATTAAATATCAACACATGAAGTTTCAGAAAAAATTCATACCGCTGTTATTGGGTATTGCTTTGGCTGCTGGGGTTTTAATTGGAGGAAAGCTCAATTTTACTGATACATCAGATCGCCTATTTACCACAAATAGTAAAAAGGATAAGCTTAATCGTCTTATCGATTATATAGATTATGAATACGTAGATGAAGTGGATACCGATAGTATTGTCGACGTTACCGTTAATGGTATACTTGAAAATCTAGATCCGCATTCAACCTACATACCCAAAGGCGATTTAGAGCGTATCACCAATAATATGAAAGGTGACTTCGTGGGGATTGGGGTTAATTTTTATACCTACAGGGATACGGTTACCGTTATTCGTTCTGTTGCCAATGGACCAAGTGATAAGGTTGGGATAAAGGGAGGCGATAGAATTATCATGGCAGACGGCGATACTATTTCGGGAGGACTTATGACCAATGACGAAATAATTCAAAAACTTAAAGGTGAAAAGGACTCAAAAGTCAAATTAAAAGTGAAGCGTCGAGGCGTGGATAAGTTACTTGAATTTAAGGTGAAACGCGATATTGTTCCCATTATAAGTGTTGATGCGGCCTATATGCTAACCGACAATCTTGGCTACATTAAATTAAATCGTTTTGCTGAGTCAACCTACCGGGAGTTTAAAAAGGCATTGAATCGACTACAGGATAAAGGGGCAACAAAACTGGCCCTGGATTTAAGGGATAACCCTGGTGGTTTTTTAGGTATTGCCGAACAAATTGTGGACGAATTCCTTGAGGACGATAAACTGATTTTATTTACCAAAAACAAAAAGGGTAAAGTAGAGAAAAGCTATGCGACCGAAGAGGGCGATTTTGAAGAAGGGGATGTTTACATTCTAATAAATGAAGGTTCAGCCTCAGCCAGTGAAATTGTTGCAGGAGCATTACAGGATAATGACAAAGGCACGATAATCGGGAGAAGGAGTTACGGTAAAGGTTTGGTACAACGTGAAATGGCACTGGGAGATGGTAGCGCAGTGCGCTTGACCGTTTCAAGATATTATACCCCAACCGGGCGTTCTATTCAACGGCCCTACAATAATGGGAATAGCCGCGAGTATTATAAAGACTATTACAAACGGCTGAGCAGTGGTGAGCTGGACTACCCTGAAAATATTGTATTCGCAGACTCGTTAAAGTTTACAACGCCCAAGGGGAAGGTGGTTTATGGCGGTGGCGGTATCATCCCTGATATTTTTATTCCCTTAAATAGTTCACACCAAAACGAAACCTTGAACTATATCAAACGAAGAGGCTATATGAGCAATTTTGTTTTTGAGGAACTCGATCGAGACCGTACCATTTATGAAGACATCACTCCAGAAGAATTTGTAGAAAGTTTTTATATAGAAGACGATGTAGTTCTAAATTTCCAAGATTACCTCAATTTAAAGGAAAATACCAATCTTACCTTTGTGGCCTACCACGACCAAATAAAGCGCATGATTAAATCTGAATTGGGTGCTCAACTATTTGGTTCAACCGTCGCCGAGAAAATCATAAACCAAGAAGACGATATGATTGAAGAAGTCATATTATTAAGCCAAGGTGTGGAGGATTTTGGTTACCACATGTACCAAAAGGACGAAGAATGAAGATGAAATTGGACGTTCTAGCATTTGCGTGATAACCAATGCAACAACCATTTAAATTCAAACAATTTACCGTAAATCAAGACCGCTGTGCCATGAAAGTAGGCACAGATGGTGTTTTGTTAGGTGCTTGGGCTCCCTTAGCCCATCAACCAAATTCCATTCTCGATATAGGCTCTGGTACAGGTATCCTATCTCTTATGTTAGCGCAACGTAGCAATGCTGAAATTTTAGACGCCATCGAGATCGATGAGCCGGCTTTTGAACAAAGTGTAGACAATTTTGAGCACTCTCCATGGGGTGACCGATTATTCTGTTATCATGCGTCATTCGCTGAATTCGCCGAAGAAATAGAGGAAAAGTATGACATGATTGTTTGTAACCCTCCTTTCTTTAAAGAAGATTATAAATCTGAAAATCAAAAAAGAGCCCTAGCACGATTTCAAGATGCAATGCCTTTTGAACACTTATTAGAATCGGTCTCGGTTTTATTGAATAAAGCTGGGTTGTTCTGCGCAATAATTCCTTATGCTGAAGAAGAGCGGTTCATTAGACTTGCCTTAAGCTATGGACTTTTCCCAAAGCATATTTGTCACGTAAAGGGGACGATTTCTTCCGAAGTAAAAAGGTGCCTTATAAGTTTTACATTTTCAAAAGCCAAAATTGAATATGACGAATTGGTGATTGAAATTAGCCGACATAACTACACCCAAAAATACATGGACCTTACCAAGGACTTCTATCTTAAAATGTAATACAATATTGTGCGCTGAAAACGATTTCGTTACTTTTGTATCCACAAAAAAATTGCAAAATGCGACCAGATTTATTTGAAGCACCAGATTATTATAATATTGATGATTTATTAACCGAAGAGCATAAACTTGTTAGGGATGCGGCTCGAGATTGGGTAAAGCGTGATGTTTCACCCATTATTGAGGAATATGCCCAAAAAGCTGAATTTCCAAACCAAATTATAAAAGGTTTGGCAGAAATTGGGGCTTTTGGACCTTACATTCCAGAAGAATACGGTGGCGCTGGTTTAGACCAGATTTCTTATGGTTTGATTATGCAGGAAATTGAACGTGGGGATTCTGGAGTAAGAAGTACCGCTTCAGTACAGTCCTCCTTGGTTATGTATCCTATCTGGAAATACGGAAATGAAGAACAACGACAAAAATATCTTCCCAAGTTGGCATCAGGGGAATGGATGGGCTCTTTTGGACTCACCGAACCAGACCATGGCTCTAATCCTGGAGGGATGACCGCAAATTTCAAGGATATGGGCAACCATTACTTATTGAATGGTGCAAAACTTTGGATTTCTAATTCGCCGTTTTGTAATGTCGCCGTTGTTTGGGCAAAAAATGAAGAGGGACGTATCCATGGGCTAATTGTTGAGCGGGATATGCCTGGCTTTTCAACGCCTGAAACCCATAACAAATGGTCGTTAAGGGCAAGTGCTACCGGAGAGCTCATATTTCAGAATGTAAAAGTGCCCAAAGAAAATTTATTGCCAAATAAATCAGGGCTCGGAGCTCCACTGGGTTGTTTAGATAGCGCTCGCTACGGAATTTCCTGGGGCGCAATTGGTGCGGCGATGGACTGTTATGATACGGCATTACGGTACAGTAAACAACGCGAACAATTTGGTAAGCCAATTGCCGCTTTTCAACTTCAGCAGAAAAAACTGGCTGAAATGATTACTGAAATTACAAAAGCACAGCTATTGGCACTTCGATTGGGACAACTTAAAAATGAAAATCGTGCCACCTCCGCTCAAATTTCAATGGCCAAGCGTAATAACGTTGAGATGGCTTTAAAAGTAGCCCGTGAAGCACGGCAAATTCTCGGCGGGATGGGCATTACTGGCGAATATAGTATCATGCGTCACATGATGAATCTAGAAAGTGTTGTAACTTATGAGGGCACGCATGACATTCACCTTTTAATAACTGGGCTGGATATTACTGGGTTGAACGCCTTTAAATAATAGCTCACAACCTTTGTCAATTAGACAGTCAAATTTGTTAACCAAAAACTGTCATTGGAATAAATATATAAGCTGAAGAAGTTAATTTTTTCAGCCTTAATGACTTCCAAATTTTTTATTCCTTTTTCAATTGTCCAAAATCTTTTTATGGGCTATCTTTGCAAACCCAATAAAATGACGGTGTTGAGTACTGTAAATTCTTCAATTTCTTTATCTACTTTGGTTTCTGATTTTAAGGAAATCACTAAAATGAGATTATCCCTAAGCGTAGTGTTTTCAGCGGTTGCTGGATACTTATTGGGAGCAATCGCAGTTGATATTTATACTGTTTTAATGTTGGCCTTGGGAGGTTATTTTATGGTTGGGGCCTCCAATGCTTTTAATCAAATAATTGAAAGGGATTTAGATGCTTTGATGGATAGGACTAAGAATCGTCCAATCCCCGCGGGTAGAATGTCAGTTACAACCGCATTTGCCATTGCCACTATATTTACAATTTTAGGGTTGGTAACGCTATATATTATCAACGAGAGAACGGCGATGTATGGTGCAATTTCAATCTTCTTATATACTTGTGTTTATACCCCGCTTAAGACAAGAACACCGCTTGCTGTTTTTGTTGGCGCAATACCGGGAGCCATACCGTTTATGTTGGGCTGGGTGGCTGCAAGAAATGATTTTGGCATAGAGCCCGGAACTTTATTTGCCTTGCAATTTTTTTGGCAATTCCCCCACTTTTGGGCTATAGGTTGGTTTCTTTTTGAAGATTATAAAAAGGGAGGATTCTTTATGCTCCCAACAGGAAAACGTGACAAGGCAACCTCTGTTCAGATTATAGTTTACACCGCGTGGACGATATTAGTTTCAATTATCCCTGTTTTTGGAGTTACGGGAGATTTGAAATTGAGTATCGTGGCAGCAATATTGATATTTGCCTCAGGATTATTCATGATGTTTTTTGCACTTCGCCTGTTTAAGCAGCGTTCAGCAGTTGCCGCCAAAAAATTGATGCTTGCCAGCGTGTTATATATTACTTTGATACAAATTATATACGTAGCAGATAAATTTATAAGATAAATGGATTTAACCCAAGGAACCGTCAAAGAGAAAAATGACCGAGCAAAGCGAATGATGCTATGGTTTGGTATTGCATCAATGGTGATGTCTTTTGCTGGATTGACTAGTGCTGTTTTGGTAAGTAGAAAGCGGGAGGATTGGCTAGATGACTTTGTCATGCCCAATGGATTTTTAATTAGTTGTGTTTTAATCGTGATAAGTAGTCTAACCTTCATTGTCGCTAAACGGGCTATAAAATCCAATAACCGCAAATTGACTACAGCGATGCTTTTAACAACATTTGTTCTGGGTATTGCTTTTATACTTAGTCAAATCCAAGGGTTTAATGAGATTATAGCATCTGGCTACTATTTTACAGGTCCAACTAGTAATGTGACCATGAGTTTTATCTATGTAATAGCTGCTTTGCACATTTTACACGTGGTTGCAGGACTCATTTCAATATTGATTGTAATTTATAATCATTTTAAACTGAAATACGATAGTGAAAACTACCTCGGTCTCCGTCTATCTGCAACTTTCTGGCATTTTGTCGATATACTTTGGATTTTCTTGTTTGTGTTTTTGGCTTATCTGATTTAAGTTATACCTTTTTTTGACAAAATAAAGTAGTAACCTGCTTTTAGATAAGGTTTTCGTTTTAAAAAAATCGGGCTATTTTTCGTTACGTTAATTAAATCATTATTTTTGTGAAACTTTTAATAATTACACCCTTTTTATGGATACAACAGTAGCAAATACTGGAACAGAAGGTAAAACTTGGGGCGGTGGCAATAAACCGCTAAAAGCAAGTTATGGCAAGTTGATGATGTGGTTTTTTATCGTATCTGATGCTTTGACCTTTTCAGGTTTTCTAGCAGCTTATGGTTTTTCGAGATTTAAGTTCATAGGCTCTTGGCCAATCGCAGATGAGGTGTTTACACACGTACCATTTGTTCATGGCAATTTCCCAATGATTTACGTGGCGTTTATGACCTTTGTTCTTATTATGTCATCTGTAACCATGGTATTGGCCGTTGATGCTGGTCACGAAATGAAAAAAACAAAGGTTACCTGGTATATGTTCCTTACAATTATTGGGGGTATCATTTTTGTAAGTAGTCAAGCTTGGGAATGGGCTACTTTTATTAAAGGTGATTATGGTGCCGTTCAAACCAAGGGAGGTAATATTCTACAATTTGGTCAATACGAAACAGTTGAAGGAGAAGAGATATTCAAAAGAGTGCCCTTAGGTGATTTTGTTGTTGATGTACCACAGGACCGTATTCAACAAGAAAGTAGAACAGGAGTTTGGTTTTTGAGTGAAGGCTCTTTGCCACCATATACTGTTGATGAGGTTTATAATGGTCTTGTAGCAAATGAGAATTTACTCGTTAGAACACAGAAAATTAATGAAGAGGGTGAGAAAACTGTGCTTTCCAGGGAAGAATCACTTATGCAACTAAAGCGTGATGGTAAACTCGTGGTAGAGGGCGCAAACCTCCAAGTCAATGAATATGGAGCTTCAAACTTTGCTGGTTATTTCTTTTTCATAACAGGATTTCACGGTTTTCACGTACTGTCAGGTGTAGCAATTTTAATCATTATCTTTTTTAATGTGATTTTAGGTACTTACGAAAAACGAGGTAGTTATGAAATGGTTGAAAAGGTGGGATTGTACTGGCACTTCGTTGATTTAGTATGGGTTTTTGTTTTCACCTTTTTCTACTTAGTTTAATTTTTTAGAGAACTTTATTATGGCACACGCACATAAACTTGAAATATTCAGAGGCGCAATAAAATTCAAATCGAACAAGCAAAAAATTTGGGGCGTCTTAATCCTATTGTCCATTGTAACTGCTATCGAGGTAATTTTAGGTATCTATAAGCCGGCTGTATTGATGGGAGATTTCCTTGGAATGAAAATCTTAAACTGGATTTTTATTCTTTTGACCATAGTTAAGGCCTATTACATTACTTGGGATTTTATGCACATGCGGGATGAGACCCCGGCCTTAAGGCGAATGGTTGTTTGGACCGGAGTATTTTTGATTTGCTATTTAGTGTTCATCTTACTTCAGGAAGGCGGCTACATTGAAACCGTTTACAAAAACGAATTCATTAAACAAGACGGGTATTAAAAACTTGTTAATATTAATGTATTAATACTAGAAAAGACGGTTGTTATGAACCGTCTTTTTTATTTTTGCATAACTCTTAAAACAGTAATGAAAATGGCTAGAATGCCCAAAAAAACAGCTTTTGTATTGGTGATTTTGTTCTTTTTGCCAGTGCTGTTTTTGTTGTTTTTGTATCCATCAACCCATAATTATAATCCACTTGAGATTGTAGATGAAAATGTGGATGAATTACATTTGTTTAAGTCAGATTCAGAAGAAAAAATACAACTAAAGGACAATATTACAGTTTTAGGGTTTTTGGGAGAAAACCCACTTCAACAGAACATCGCTGCTTTAAATTTAAAGGAACTTATTTACGATAAATTCAAAGGGTTTAAAAAATTCCAAATGGTTTTGGTTTTGCCCAAGGGTGCTGAAGAAAAGGCCGAAGCGCTGCATAAGGAAATAACCACTTATGAAGACATGCGATTTTGGAATTATGTCTTCGGCGAGCCTAATGATATAAAAAAGCTATTCAATAGCCTCAGGTCTGAAGAGGAATTGAAAGTGGATTTATCAACAGACCATATTTTTATTATTGACAAGGACATGAAGCAACGTGGGCGTTTGGACGATAGGGATAAAAAAGAAATCGAAAAAAATTCGGAGGTTTATCCGCTATATTCCTACGATTGTATTGAAGTTGCTGAGATAAAAAATAAGATGAGTGATGACCTTCGTATCTTATTTACAGAATATCGACAAAAACGAAAAGGGAAATTTGATTCATCGACGCGTCGAGCAGATGAGTTAAATGCCGAAATTGATTAATCCCAGATGATGGAAAAGAAAAAAACTAATTATTCTTATGCTGTTGTTGGCTTTGCCCTATTGGTTTTTGGGATAATTTTCATCCCGAAAATTATTGACCGCGTTAAGGGTAATGATATTGTTCGTGATGAAAGCCGAAGTGGCAAAGTTAGTGTGAACAGCGCCAATAAGTTATCAGACTTGGCTTTTTTAGAGATAAATGGCTCCCCTAAAAAAGTACCTGAATTTGAATTTATTAATCAGGATGGTGATACCATTAGCAATAAAGATTATTTAGGAAAAGTGTACGTGGTTGAATTCTTTTTTACGACCTGCCCAACCATTTGCCCGAGAATGAATCGTAATCTAGTGCAAATTCAAAATACCTTTGAGGATTCTGAAAATTATGGAGTTGCTTCCTTCACAATTAATCCAGAATACGATACCCCGAAAGTATTAAGGGAATATGCAGATAGTTATGGTATAGAAAATCCGAACTGGCATTTAATGACAGGTAATCAAGAGGACATATATCATCTTGCAAATATTGGTTTCAATATTTATGCTGGGGAGAATCCAGAAGTTGAGGGCGGTTTTGAACATTCCGGAAATTTTGCCCTAATTGACAAGAATGGTTTTATTCGTTCTAGAAAAGACGATTTTGGAAACCCGAAGATTTTTTATAAAGGTATTGTTAGTGAAGAGGAAAAGGTTGATGAAGATGGAGAAACAGAAGAGATAAGCATCCTAAAAGAAGATATAGCTAAATTATTAAGAGAGTAATGGCAAATAGTAGTACATCAAGTTTACCACCTGCAAATGCTGAGGAAAGGAAATACAATAAATGGATAGTAGTGCTTTCTATCCTAATACCGGTTGTGGTCGCCATACTTTTTGGAGTTAAGATTCCTAATGTTGAGCCATTGACTTTTTTACCGCCTATTTATGCGTCGATAAATGCAATTACCGCAATTTTATTAATGGCAGCATTGATTGCAATTAAAAAAAGAAATATCGTACTGCACAAAAGGCTAATGACGACTTCAATCGTACTATCAGTATTGTTTTTGGTAATGTATGTTGCCTACCATATGACCAGTGATTCTACGAAATTTGGAGGAGATGGGATTATTAAATACATCTATTATTTTGTCCTTATATCACATATATTACTATCAATAACGATTATACCCTTTGTTTTGATCACCTACGTTAGGGCGATAACCAATAATATTGAAAGACATAAAAAGATTGCTAAAATTACGTTTCCTATTTGGTTGTATGTAGCTGTTTCTGGTGTTGTGGTTTATATTATGATTTCACCTTATTACGCCTATTGAAAAAGTAAAGCGAGTCCTTAAATTCAAAATGAAAAATAAACTTCTCATCGCAATATTTTCACTGGTTTTGTTTTTTGAGACCAATGCACAGTGCGCAATGTGCAGAGCTGTATTGGAAAGTGAGGAAGGTCAAACCACTGCCGAAGGCGTGAATGAAGGTATCATGTATTTGATGGCCGTACCTTATTTAATAATTGCCGGTATTGGCATTGCTATCTACTGGCAGTTTTTCAGAAAAAAATAAAATTGGAAATATTCTCCAATTAAATGTAACATCTTTCAATCTAGAGCGTCTATTTGGTATCAATCAAAACAACGGCTCTTAACAATTAGTTAGCATTTTTCACTTTGTGTTTTGTGTAATATTGTAAGACTTAACAGGGGTAGCTTATGATTTCCATCAAAAATTTACACAAATCCTATCACATGGGCAGTAATTCCCTTCATGTTCTCAAAGGAATAGACTTTGAGGTAAAGGAGGGCGAACTTGTTTCCATTATGGGTTCTTCTGGCTCTGGTAAATCTACCTTGCTCAATATTCTCGGGATGCTAGATGAGGCAGATGAAGGTAGCTATATTTTAGATGGTGTCTCTATTAAAAATCTCAATGAAAAAATAGCGGCCAATTATCGCAATGAGTTTCTTGGTTTTATTTTTCAGTCCTTTAATCTTATCAATTATAAAAGTGCTTTGGATAACGTTTCAATGCCTCTGTATTATAAAGGCGTAAAACGTAAAGAACGCACCGAAAGGTCAATGCACTATCTTGAGAAGGTTGGTTTGGCACAATGGTCACATCATTTGCCAAGCGAATTATCTGGAGGTCAAAAACAAAGAGTGGCCATTGCTAGAGCATTGGCTAGCGACCCTAAAGTGCTATTAGCAGACGAACCTACTGGTGCACTCGATACAACGACATCTTATGAAGTCATGGACCTAATACAAGGTATCAACGATGAAGGTAAGACTATTTTAGTAGTTACCCATGAACATGATATTGCAGAGATGACCAAGAGAATCGTTAATCTTAAGGATGGGGTTATTATCGATGATAGCCCGGTAAAACAAGTTAGAGCCAAAGCACATGTTTGATTTAGAACGTTGGCAGGAAATATTTGAAACCCTTAGTAAAAACAGGCTAAGAACGTTTCTTACCGGTCTTTCAGTAGCCTCCGGAATCTTTATTCTCGTAATACTTCTCGGTTTTGCCAAAGGCATTGAAAATGGAGTTCGAACTCAATTTGAGCAGGATGCTACCAATGAGATATCTGTCTGGGCTGGTGTAACCGCTAAGGAATATAAAGGGTTGAATTCAGGCCGATACATTCAGCTAAAAAATTCAAGTTTCGATGTCGTTGAACGAAAATATGACGACTATCTCGAACATCGCACTAAGGACTATTCGATATGGGGGGCAGCAGTCACCTACAATAATGAAAGCGGTGATTATCGCGTACGCGGTACAATGCCAGGTAATCAATTTATCGAAAACGCAGATATTGGTTCAGGAAGATTCATCAGCCAAAGTGATATTGATGAGAAACGAAAGGTAGCGGTTATTGGTAACCGTATGAAACGAGATTTATTTAAGGGAGCGGAGCCTATTGACCAATACATTCAAGTATTTGGGGTTAATTTTCGTGTAGTCGGTGTTTATTATGATCCTGGAGGTGAGCGGGAAGAGCGTCAAGTTTATATTCCGGTTTCTACCGCACAGATGGTTTTTAACGCGGGCGAGAACATCAGAAACATGTCATTTACCGTTAAAATGTCTGAAAACTTTGATCAAGCTGTCGAAAACTCAAAGGCCATTTCAGAAGGAATTGAACAAACCCTAAAAGAAAAACATATTGTTGCACCTGATGATATTAGTGCAATTAGGGTTAATAACACCCTTGAGGAAGCCCAAAAGATTTACTCCTTGATTGCAACCATACAGGCCGTATTCTGGTTTGTTGGAATAGGAACTATAATCGCTGGTATTGTGGGTGTTGGAAACATTATGCTAATTATCGTTAAGGAGAGAACCAAGGAAATAGGCATCAGAAAAGCCTTGGGTGCGCTCCCAATTTCTATTGTTGGGATGATACTTCAAGAGGCCGTCTTTGTCACTTTGTTGGCGGGTCTTTTCGGTTTGATTTTTGGCTTGGGCCTTTTGGAATTATTGGGTCCGCAGATTGATAGCGATTTCATAAAGTATCCTCAGGTAGATTTCAATATTGCAATCACAACTGTTTTTTTACTTGTTGTGGCTGGTGCTGGTGCTGGATTTGTTCCTGCTTACAGAGCGGCAAAAATAAAACCTATTGTAGCACTTAGAGACGAATAACATGTTTAGTAAAGACCGTTGGGACGAAATTATTGAGGCACTTAACGCCAACAAATTCAGAACTCTACTTACAGCTTTTGGCGTTTTCTGGGGTATAACAATCTTGGTTTTACTTTTAGCACTTACAAACGGCCTTAAGAATGGGGTGCTTGCAGATTTTGGTGATTTCGCCACAAATTCCATGTTTATGTGGGTTCAGGGAACATCAAAACCTTATAAAGGTCTTCCAAAAGGACGCTACTTTAATTATAAAATAGATGATGTAGCGGCAATAAAATCAGAAGTTGATAATTTAAAATACGTTTCGCCCCGAAATTCATTGGGCGGATACCGTGGGGCAAATAATGTTACCAGAGGGACTAAAACTGGAGCATTCCAAATTTATGGTGATTATCCTGAGTTTATTTTTCAGCAGCCCATGGATATTCTTCAAGGTAGATTTCTAAGCTATTCAGACATTGAAGATAAAAGAAAAATCTGTGTCATTGGTACTGGGGTTGTTCGTAGTCTATATGATAGAGGAGAGGAAGTACTCGGCTCTTATGTTAAAATCAACGGCGTCAATTTTTTAGTAGTTGGTACGTTTAAAATGAGCAATAGCCAAGGTGATGGCGAAGAAGAGGCTTCTACAATTTATATCCCTTTTTCAACATTTGGCCAAGCTTTTAATCAAGGGGATAGGGTAGGCTGGATGGCTATAACGGCAGAAGATGGCACTCCAATAACAAGCATCAAGGAGCAGATTTTTGATCTAATGAAATCACGTCACAAGGTACATCCTGAGGATGATAGGGCTATTGGACATTTCGACCTGGCCGAACAATTTAGTAAAATGTCGGGCTTGTTCGCAATCTTGGCCTTTGTTGGTTATTTTGTCGGCGCATTGGTTTTGATGTCTGGTATTATCGGCATAAGTAATATAATGCTTATAGTCGTAAAAGAACGAACAAAGGAGATTGGAGTAAGAAGAGCATTAGGTGCAACGCCTTGGACAATAAAAGCTCAAATACTGCAAGAGAGCCTTATTCTTACAATACTTTCTGGTATGACCGGTATATCTTTTGCTGCACTGGTAATTTGGGTCATGAATTCCATCTTGGATAATATCGGTCCTGTTGAAAATTTCGCAAATCCTAGCGTTAGCATGCAAGTTGTATTTACAGCACTTATAATTTTAGTTGTTTCCGGCTTATTGGCGGGGTTGATTCCTGCTAATAGCGCAACTAAGATGAAACCTGTTGACGCCTTGAGAATAGAATAATTAATCATCAATCAATAAAATGAAGAGAACTAAAACTGTAATAGTATTAACGCTAATAGTCGTTGTATTTGGTGCCGCACTGTATTATTTGTGGCAAAAAAACCAAGAAGACCCAAAAAAATATACGGCTGAAAAACCTACAGAGGAAACCATTGTAGTTAAAACCGTAGCCACTGGTAGCATTGTGCCAAAGGAGGAGGTTTTAATAAAACCGAATATTTCCGGAGTAGTAGAAGAGGTCTTTATCGAGGCCGGAGAATATGTTAAATCCGGTGATTTAATCGCAAAGATTAGGGTAATACCGAACGTTTCCAATCTTACCAATGCAAAAAACAGCATAGCTACAAATCGAACGGCTCTTGAGACGGCTCAAATTAACTTTCAAACGCAACAGGGAATTTATGACCGTCAAAAAACCCTATTTGAAAAAGGAGTGGTTTCTGCCAACGATTTTGAAAATGCTAAAAACACTTATCTACAAGCAAAGCAATCGGTTGAGCAGGCTAGAATCAACTTGACACAAGCATCACAAAATTATGACATCATTAAAACGGGAACAACTACCGGTCTTGGCAGCATTGCCCAGACCCAAGTTCGAGCCACAGTATCAGGAATGGTCTTGGATGTACCTGTAAAAGAAGGGAATCAGGTTATCGAGGCCAACAACTTTAACGAAGGTACATCGATAGCTTCCCTCGCAGATATTAAAAAAATGATTTTTGAAGGAAAAGTGGATGAGAGTGAGGTTGGGAAAATTAAAGAAGGCTTACCACTTGAGATTACGGTTGGTGCTATCGAAGATGAAAAATTCGATGCAGTTTTGGATTATATTGCCCCTAAGGGTGTTGCTGAGAATGGAGCAGTTCAGTTTGCAATTAAAGGAACGATAAAATCAATTGATTCAACATTTATAAGAGCTGGTTTGAGCGCTAATGCTTCAATTATACTGGAGAAAGCAGAAAATGTATTGGCCATAAAAGAAGCTTTGGTTCAATATGATAAGGAGACCAAAGCACCTTATGTAGAAGTTGTTACCGGAGACCAGCAATTTGAGCGTCGCGACGTTGAGCTTGGTATAAGTGATGGAATTAATGTTGAGGTCAAAAATGGCATATCAAAAGACGATGAAATTAAGGTTTGGAACCAAGTTCAAGGTGTTCCAAAATATGCTCAACAATAATTTCTTTTCTAAAATCGTAACACTTCCTAATTAATTAAGACATATAAGTTGATTATGAAAAATTTCCTTAACATTATCCTGTTTCTAGCTGTGGTATTCGCGCAAGGCCAAAACAAAAAATGGACCTTGATTGAATGTGTGGAATACGCTCTAGAGAATAATATTTCCGTTAGGCAAAGCGAATTAGACCTAGAAGCAGTAGATATAGAAGATCTTTTAGCTGTTGGTAATTTTATACCAAGTCTAAATGCAAGCAGTTCAGTATCTGAAAATACAGGTTTGAACTTCAACCCACTAACTAATAATGCGCAGACCACCACATTTTTATCTGTCGCTGGAAGGGTAAACTTCGGCTACACCTTATTCGACGGTTTAAGAAATATCCGCCAATCACAAAGAGCAAAGATTTCAAGATTGGCTAGCGAATATCGACTGGATAAAATGAAAGATGATATATCACTTTTTGTTGCCAATGGATATTTGGACGTTATTTTGAACAAAGCTAATTTAAAGGTTCTAATCGCTCAAAACGAGGTAACACAAGAACAGATTAAGCAAACCCAAGAATTGGTTGATGCGGGTTCATTACCTAGAGGCGACCTTTTGGAAATACAAGCTACCAGTGCTACTGAAAAGCAAGGTATCGTAAATGCTGAGAACCAAATACAAATTTCCCTTATAAGCTTAGCCCAATTGCTGTTAATTGATGATTACGCCAATTTTGACGTAGAAGATGAGGGTTATGATATTATTGATGAAAATATAATGTCAAAGAATGTGAATGAGATTATTCAAGGTGCTAGGGATAATCGTTCTGAAATAAAGATTGCAGAACAAGATGTTGAATTGGCAAGAAAGGATTTACAAATTGCTAGAGGTGCCTATGCACCTACACTTTCGGCATTTTTTGGATATGATACTCGATTTACAGATGCAACTGGATTTGCCCAAATCCCTGACCCAGATAATCCAACCAGTACGGTTGAAATAGGTACTGTGGCAGACACAGGTCAATCGGTTATTGGTGAGTTTCCAAATACTCTAACTATAGAAACGGGTGCAGATCCCTTTGTTGATCAACTTTATCAAAATGACGGTATAGGTTATGGTTTAACCTTGAATATTCCGATTTTAAACGGTTTTCTAACCAAAGCTAATGTCAAGAGAAGTCAAGTTGGTCTAGAAAGAGCCAAACTTCAGTTAGAACAGGCTGAACTTGATTTAGAATCAAACGTGTACCAAGCTTATGTTGATGCACAGGGTTCATTAAAATCTTACGAAGCAGCTAAAAAAACAGTAGAATCCCAAGAATTGGCTTACAAATATGCCAAAGAGCGTTATGACGTTGGACTGACCAATGCTTTTGATTTTAGCCAATCTAAACTCAGATATGATAACGCAAGAATCGATTTGAATAATGCTAAATACGACTATATTTTCAAATTAAAAGTGTTAGAGCTATTCTTCGGAATCGATGCAACTGAATTAAAATTTTAAATCATGAGTAAAAAGACCAAAATCATTATCGGCATTATCGTAATTCTACTTGCCTCGCTAGTTGCTGCTTCGAAGGCCGGTCTTTTTGGTAAAAAAGGAAACTTTAAAACTGTTGAGGTTAAAAATGTGTCTTTAATTGATATTACCGAAACTGTATCTGCAACTGGTAAAATACAGCCGGAGATAGAGGTCAAAATATCAAGTGAGGTTTCAGGCGAAATTATTGAGCTTCCGTTCAAGGAGGGTCAGCAGGTCAAGAAAAATGATTTGCTGGTAAAGGTAAATCCAGATTTAATACAGTCTGCATTAAATAGATCACAAGCATCATTTCAAAACGTGAAGGCGGGTCTAGCACAAGCAGAGGCTTCCTTAAAACAAGCCAAGGCAGACTATGATCGTAACAAACCCCTTTTTGAAAAAGGGGTGATATCAAAGGCTACATGGGATCAGGCCGTGGCTGCATTTGAAACTGCTGAGGCTGCGAAGAATTCGGCATATTTTAGTGTACAAAGTGCTGCTGCAACGGTTAACGAGGCTCGTGATAATTTGGGAAGAACTACAATCTATGCGCCTATAGATGGCACGATATCATTGATGAGCGTAGAGTTGGGAGAGCGTGTTGTAGGGACACAACAAATGACCGGTACCGAAATTTTAAGGGTTGCCAACCTAAAAAACATGGAGGTTGAGGTTGATGTTAACGAAACCGATATTGTAAAAGTACAAATTGGTGATTCTACTATTGTTGAGGTTGACGCCTATCTCAAAAAAGAATTTAAAGGTGTTGTAACCGAAATTGCCAATTCTGCTGGAACCGAGCTAACTGCAGATCAAGTCACTAACTTTAAAGTCAAGGTGAGAATTTTAGAATCATCGTATCAAGATTTGTTAGAAGGCAAACCCGAAAGCTATTCTCCATTTAGACCGGGCATGACAGCTACCGTTGATATTATAACAGACAAACGCGAAAAAATAATCGGCGTACCAATAAGTTCTATTGTGATAAAAACAGATACGACTTCCGCCAAGAAAGATTTTAAAAAATTTGAAGCAGATAAAATTAATTCCGAAAACGAAGAGCGTTTTGAGTGTGTGTTTGTTGCTGAAAATGGGAAGGCTAAATTGAAAGTTGTCAAAACGGGAATACAAGATGATACCAACATTGAAATTATCTCAGGCTTAGAAGAAGATGACCGCATAATAACTGGCCCCTATAACGTTGTTTCAAAAGACTTGGACGCGGGTGATGAAATCGAGGTAAAGAGCGACAAAGCCGATTCTGAAAGCGATGAAGACTAATTTTTTAATTATTCCACTACTAGCAGTCCTGGTGTTTTCCGTAGAAGGTTTTTCTCAGCAAAAACAACTTTGGGCAAAATCATATATAAATGAAAAAGCACCGGCACTTAATATAAAAACTTGGTTATCTGAGGTACCAGTCACAGAAGAGAAATTTGTATTGGTTGATTTTTGGGCGACCTGGTGCGGCCCCTGCAAAAAGGGAATCCCAAAACTGAATGCTATTAGTAGAAAATTTC
>JBCCOJ010000051.1:0-17387 GCA_039025415.1 Bacteroidota bacterium
ATATTGCACCAATATTATTAATATTGATTTAATTTAAGATAATCTTTTCAAACTTCTCGCTACATTTTCATTCTTTTACGGAATTCAAAGCGTAAATAGCAAAACTGCCCAACCAGTGTCCACCCTCGTAGCTGTCACCCACAATACTTGGCAAGGAGTAATTGATGTGCTCATTGGCAATATTTTTAAGATGACCGTAATCTGTTAAATCCTCGGCAATTTTGTTTAAACTCCATGCCCGTGAAAAATTGACACCGTCAAGATGCACCAATTTGCCATCGCTTCTGTCACTTACCTTTCCAGTTTCTATTTGAAATTCTGAATTTTGTAACTGCGGCAAAAATTTTTGAAACCAAGCCTTAAACTCATTCTTAGGAAGCACGCGTTTCATTAAGGCCGCTTCTTCAAGACAGGGCGACAGGAAATCGAATCCGCTTGGCTCCCAGTTCAGCGGACAGTCTTGGTCATCAAAATAAAAATCCCTTGCTCTGGTTTCAATCATCGATTTTAATTGGTCATGGCCAACAGTTTGAGCATAATCGTAAGCAAAAGACAAGCCGAAAGCAGTATTGGGGTGCTCGCCTACTCGTATCGGGTAATTTAGTTTAGGGAGAAAATCTAAATATTTTTCGACAATAAGAATGGTCAAGGGTTGAAGGTTTGCTTCAAGTTCTTTGGAAATTGGTGCCTCCCATTGATGTAATTCTTCGGCCAATTTTAATAGCCAGGCCCAGCCATAAGTACGCTCAAAGGTTTTATTGTGCTTGCTGTTAAAATAGTCGATTTCTGCGGAAATATTCTCAGCTGACATATTTTCCAACAACATTTGTTCAATGGCTTGGCGATTTTCCAAATTGGGAAATTGCCTCAATAAACTCACCAAGCTCCAATGCCCATGCACAGCCGAATGCCAATCGAAACAACCAAAAAATGCTGGATGCAACTCCTTTGGCGATTTTAAATCGGCATTTGAACCTAGGGTTTGATTGAGTTTATTGGGGTATTCATTTTGGATGCAAGCAAGAGGTAGCATTACTAGATTATTTGCTTGTTTTAATTTGATTATTGGTGTGTTATGTGTTTTTATTTCAACTGATTGTTTAGTTGCTTTTCGTTTCTTTTTAGGATTATTATCGCAAGAGAATATTAGCATTATTAAGACAACTAACGGTGTATATTTCATAAGTTTTGTTTTCTGATGATAGTTTGTTTTAATGGATTTCAAATTACTCATATTGAAAGAAGCTTTCACCCCAACCAACCTTCCCGATCCATACTGCGATACTGTATCGCTTCAGAAATATGGCTGCCGTTGATGCTTTCAGAAGCTTCCAGGTCGGCGATGGTGCGGGCGACCTTTAAAATTCTATCGTAAGCCCTTGCCGAAAGGTTAAGACGCTCCATTGCGGTCTTTAAAAGTTCTAACGACGCTGCATCTAACTTGCAGTAGGTTCTGATTTGTTTGGTGTTCATTTGAGCATTATAATGCACGCTTTCGGAATCTTTAAAGCGTTTAGTCTGTAGTTCCCTAGCAGCAGTAACCCGTTTTCTAATTTCCACCGAGGATTCCCCTTTTCGTTCATCAGATAATTTTTCAAAGGGTACTGGTGTAACCTCGATATGGATATCAATCCTATCTAATAATGGTCCAGAAATCTTACTCAGATACCGCTGCATTTCCGCAGGACTAGAAGTGACTGGTGCATTCGGGTCGTTAAAATAGCCTCCGGGGCTGGGATTCATACTCGCCACCAACATAAACGAGGAAGGATAGGTTACCGTGAACTTTGCTCTGGAAATGGTGACTTCCCTATCTTCCAGAGGTTGGCGCATCACTTCCAAAACCTCGCGCTTAAATTCGGGTAATTCATCCAAGAACAAAACCCCGTTATGTGATAGCGAAATCTCTCCAGGTTGGGGATAGCTTCCGCCGCCAACAAGGGCGACGTTAGAAATGGTGTGATGCGGACTTCTAAAGGGCCGATTGGACATTAATCCCGTATGTTCCTTAACCCGACCAACCACCGAATGAATTTTGGTGGTTTCCAAAGCCTCGTGCAAGGTCATTGGTGGTAAAATACTCGGTAAACGTTTAGCGAGCATAGTCTTTCCTGCGCCGGGCGGACCAATCAAAATGATATTATGCCCACCGGCCGCGGCTATTTCCATGCAGCGTTTAATGCTTTCCTGACCTTTGACATCGGCAAAATCGAACTCTGGGAAATCCAAATTTTTATAAAATTCCTCTCGGGTGTTGATTTCGGTTTTTTCAAGAGCTTCATTTTTATCGAAAAAATTGATGACCTGTTCGATGTTATCTACACCGTAAACCTCAAGCCCATCAACTATGGCAGCTTCCTTCGCATTTTGCTTTGGTAAAATAAAACCCTTGAAACCCTCTTCCCTAGCTTTGATGGCAATAGGCAAGGCGCCATTTATGGGTTGAAGATTTCCATCAAGAGATAATTCGCCCATAATCAAGTATTGTTCTAGATGTTCAGCTTGAATCTGGCTTGTTGCCACCAAGATACCAATCGCCAGCGTTAAGTCGTAGGCCGAACCTTCCTTGCGTAAATCGGCGGGGGACATATTGATGATAATCTTTTTACCGGGAATTTTGAATCCGTTGTTTTGAAGAGCGGCGGCAATCCTAAAGTTGCTTTCCTTGATGGCATTATCGGGTAATCCAACTAGATGGTAGCCCACGCCCTTATCAACATTGACCTCAACTGTAATCGTGGAGGCTTCTACTCCAAAAACTGCACTCGCATAAACCTTTTTTAGCATAAAAACTTGATTTGCTTAAAAGTAGGAATATTCAATAATATCCAGCCTGATTAAAATTGAATATTTTCATTTTTGATTAACTTTCCTCATTTATTCAATGAAATGTCTATCAGCCAGCGTTTAGGTCTCATCTTAGGTCCCTTGTCGTTTGTTTTAATCTTGGTTTTGGTAAACCCCGAAGGTCTATCAGACGCTGGAGTGGCCGTTTTGGCTTCAACGGTCTGGATTGCGATTTGGTGGATTACCGAGGCTATACCAATTGCGGTTACCGCCTTGCTCCCAATTGTCTTATTTCCTCTAACTGGTGGACTTGATATTGCCTCTACTACCAGTGCTTTTGGTCATAAATACGTCTTTTTATATCTCGGCGGCTTTATTATTGCCATTTCGATTGAGAAATGGAATCTCCACCGACGTATCGCCCTGAATATCATAAATATCATTGGAAGTGACATTAGAAGAATAATTCTTGGTTTTATGATTGCAACGGCATTTTTATCCATGTGGATTTCAAATACCGCAACTTCAGTCATGATGCTACCCATAGGGATGGCGATTATCAAACAGTTGAAAGACAATCCAGACTCACAGGAAAACGAAAATCAAATTTTCGGAAAAGCGCTCATGCTATCCATCGCCTATGCGGCATCCATTGGAGGGCTCGGCACTTTAATTGGCACACCCCCAAATCTTGTTTTGGCTGGAGTTGTTTCTGATATCTATAATTATGAGATTACATTTTTACAATGGTTCGTTTTCGGATTTCCCATTTCGATAGTCTTATTATTCATCTGTTGGAAATATCTCACCAGGATTGCCTTTAAATTCGAGCAAACCAAATTCCCCGGAGGAAAACAGGAAATCAAACGTTTACTAAGCAGCCTTGGAGGCATGAGTTATGAGGAAAAAATGGTTTCTATAATATTTGCCACGACGGCGTCCTGTTGGATTACCCGTTCGTTTTTACTTCAAGGTTTTTTACCAGGATTGGATGATACCGTGATTGCTATTTTCTTTGCCTTGGTCTTATTTATTATACCCTCAAAAAACCAAAAAGAAAAATTAATCAAGTGGGATGAGGCGGTAAAATTACCTTGGGGAATCATTTTATTATTTGGAGGGGGAATGGCTTTGGCAAAGGGTTTTGAAACCAGTGGACTGGCAGCATGGATAGGCAACCAAATGACCTTACTTCAAGGGGTGACTACCATATTACTGATTTTATTGCTCATAACCGCCGTTAATTTTCTAACGGAAATCACCTCTAATCTTGCTACAACCGCCATGTTACTCCCAGTTTTAGCTCCTATGGCCTTGACGGTAGACATTCACCCATTCATTTTAATGGTAGCTGCTGCTGTTGCGGCATCTTGTGCTTTTATGTTACCGGTAGCTACCCCGCCTAATGCAGTGGTATTTGGTTCTGGTTATTTAAGAATTCCGGATATGGTTAGTAAAGGAATCTTCATGAACATCATTTCCATAGTAATTCTGACCTTATTTGTCTATTTTGTTTTACCTGAACTCTGGGGCCTTGTGGTGAAAGGGTTTCCAGAGGAATTCGTTACTGTGGCGAGAGATTAGAGGTGAGAGATGAGAATCAACTAATAAGAGTCCAAAAAGAGCTATTAATAAAAGTGAAGATTGTTTGCCCTTGAAACTGCTTACTGCCTACTATCTAAAAGTGAAAATCTAAAACTCGTAGTAGTTTCATAAATCTCACCTGGAAGCAATAGTGACGACGGGAAATTAGCATGGTTTGGTGCATCCGGGAAATTCTGGGCCTCAAAGCAAATGGCGGTATAATTATTGTATGTAACACCCTCCTTAAATGAAAATCCATTTAAATTTTCTGGGGTAAACACCACAAGGGCAGGTTGATTAGTTTTGACAATCATCTTGATACCGCTTTGGTTTGAAATCAATTCGGCAGCTTGCTCATTATCAGATAAAACAAATACATTATCAAAGCCTTTAAAATCACTTCTACCAACCTCGGTGATTTCATTTCGGTCAAATGGTGTTTCTTCGGAATTCAAAATATTGCCAGAAGGAATATTTTTATCGTTCACCTCGAGGTACTTATTGCTGTTTATTTTCAATAAATGGTCTACGATTGAACCTTTTCCGTTTAAGTTGAAATAGGCGTGATTGGTCAGATTGACGTGGGTGGGTTTGTCGGTTTTAGCGGAGTAGGAAATATTCAATTCATTGCTTTCCAAAAGCTGGTAGGTCACGGAGACTTTCAAATTTCCAGGGTAACCTTCTTCCATATGCTGACTAACATAACGGAGCGTAATATTTGGGTTCTCGCCTTTATTGACATCCTCAAACTTCCAGTAGCGTTTATCGAATCCGTTAAAGCCACCGTGGAGGTGCTGACCGTTTTTTTGGCTTAAAGGGTAAAATTGACCATCAATTTTGAATCCGCCGCCAGAAATGCGCCCCGCAAAACGACCAATGGAACTTCCCAAACATTTGTTTTCGTTCAAATAACCATCTTTTAGGTAATCCAATGGCGAAGAGAGCCCCAATACGACCTCTGTCAAATTACCATCTCTATTAGGAACTTTTAGGCTGATAATCGTCGCGCCAAAATTGGAGACATGAAGCTCCATTCCGTTTTTGTTGGCGATAATGGCAGTTTTTAGGGTGGACATTTAGCTGTTGATTTTTTTTATAAATTGTAATGAACGCTTTTCATTGTAATATACGCCATTACCATTTATAAAGCCAACGTGCCCACCGTGTTTTGGCATTTCTAAAAATACATTGTTGTTGGCTTTTGCATCTTTTACCGGGAAACAATCGGGAGACAAGAACGAATCGTTAAGGGCGTTAATTATGAGTGCAGGTGTCTCAATACTCTTCAAAAATTGGAGGCTACTACATTTGTCATAGTAATCGGCAGAATCCTTAAATCCGTGAGCAGGGGCGGTATAAAAGTCATCAAATTCCCTTAAAGTTTTTATTGAATTTATTGCCTTATCATTAAATTTATCAGGGAATTGCTTTTGTTTTACTTTTAATTTTTCTAATAGATGGTGTTTAAACCTGATTGCAAAGGCGCGGTTCTTCATTTTATGGAGCTCTGCAGCAGAACCGCTCAAACTACACGGTACGGAAATGGCAACGCCAGCCTTGATTTCTGGCAGAATTTGCCTGTCCTCCCCAAGATATTTTAAAGTAATATTTCCGCCGAGACTAATGCCCTTGATGTAAATCTGTGAATAGCCTTTTACTATGCAATGTTTGACAACTTCATCTAAATCATCTGTGGCACCCGAATGATAACTATGGTAAAATCGGTTGGGCTCCCCGCTACAACCTCTAAAGTTTACAGCGCAGGCGTCAATACCATTTTGATTGAATAATTTCGCAGCTCCGGTAAGGTAAGGTCGTTGGGCGTGACCTTCGAGACCGTGTAGTAAAATCAAAACCGCATCTGATTTGTTTTGGGAATAACTCCAATCCAAATCCAGAAAGTCACCATCTTTGGTTTCAATACGCTCCCGTTGTTGTTCTAATTCAACTTTGCGAACCAGACCCGAGTAAACGGTTGCCATAAAACCGTTTTTAAATTGAAATGGTGGTTTGTAGGTTGGTTCTAGTACTGGCATAAGCCCCCTTTGTCCTTCGGACATTTAATTCAAGAAATTATTTTTAATTGGATTCATTGAATCTTCGATTTCCCCAGAAGGGGAAACATTATTTAGTTTGTTTAAATATTCTGATTATTTGATTGAGTGCATTTCGACTCCGCTGGATGTGACATACTTATTCTTTTAATACCATAAACTCAATCGAGGAGTCATTGTAGACTTTGTGGGTTTGCGCTTTGAAATCCGTTTCTTTGGCCTCAAAGATATTGTCGACATACGTTTGCGGATTCGCATCTATATAAGGAAACATTGTACTCTGAACCTGAATTTGGATTTTATGTCCTTTTTTGAAGGTATGAAACACATCCTGAAGCTTTAAATCTACTGGTGTTTTTTGGTTTGGAACAAAGGGCTCCGGCTTTTCCATACTGTTTCTAAATCGTCCGCGTAAAACTTCACTCCTAACCATCATGTGGTAGTTACTCAGTTTAAGATGGTCTTGCACGTCGTCTGTATTTTTAGTATCCGCTGGAAAAACATCAACGAGCTTGACTATCCAATCTGCAGCAGTTCCGGTAGTAGACACCTTGAGTTTCGCCATTATATCACCAGCGAGCGTTATGTCATTTTCCAAAACGTCTGTTTCAAAAACCAAGACATCGGTTCGGCGCGCCGCAAAACGCTGGTCGTCGGTCATAAACTTGCGTGGTGTGAACACTACTTTGATGTCTTCGGTGTAAGGAACCGGTTTTCTTGGGTCGCTAACAAAATCTGAAGTTGCCACCATTCTATTGGCCTGCTGGGTCAGTTTCTGATAGGGCTGTAGGAAATAACTTTGTTTCTCTGATTTCTTTGGTGGCCATGATTCAAAAGACACCCATTGTTTCGTTCCCGTATCGAACATTTGTGCTTCGGCTAAATCGAGCGTTCCTTTACCATCATTCTTTAAAAAATGATTGAAAAACTTGGTTTCAATATCTTGCTGAAAATTCTTTGATAAATCATCTCCAAAGTAAATATTACCAACAACTTGTCGCTTTCTGGTTCTCGCCCAATCGCCGTGACTCCAAGGTCCAAAAACGACAGCATTAAAATTGTCGCTATGTTCTTCAATATGCTCATAGGTTGAAAATGGGCCGTAAAGGTCTTCTGCATCAAAAAGTCCGCCCACTACCAAAGTTGCAGGTTTAATATCTTTTAAATGCTGAACGATTCCGCGGCTTTTCCAAAAATCATTATAGGTGACGTTAGTCTTAATTTGCTCCATAAAGACATTTGACTCGTCATAAAACCTATTGAGTTTGCTTAGCGGCATATTATCCAAAAAGAATTGATATTGGTCTTCGGTACCGATATCAGGGAAACTGTACCAAGACTCTTTAACTGGTTTATTCTTCATATAACCAAAAACAGAAGTCGCCCGCCAATAGCTCAATAAAAAGGCCCCATTATGAATAAAATCATCAAAAAAGAAATCACCAATACAAGCTTGAGGCGACGCAGCTTTTAAAGCCGGATGTCCTGAAAGCACAGAGTAGGTCGCATAAAAACCTGGGTAACTAATGCCCCAAGTGCCCACGTTTCCGTTGTTGTTATCCACATTTTTAATCAACCAATCAATAGTATCGTAAGTATCGCTAGCCTCATCGGTTTGCTTGCCTTTTTTATTTGGAATAAACGCACGCATATTATCATAAACACCCTCACTATTCCATCGACCACGAACATCTTGATAAACAATGATATTTCCTTCCTGCATTAAATACTGGTTAGGCCCTATTCTACCTCTAAAATTATCCTCTCCATAGGGTCTGCAGCTGTAAGGTGTGCGCATCATTAAAATGGGATATTCTTTTGATGTATCCTTTGGCGCGTAGATTGTAGTATGAAGTTTAATACCATCACGCATCTCAATCATGACCTCCTTTTTGGAATAATGGTCTTCAACCACGTAAGGTTCAGCTTCTTTGGTTGATTGAGTTTGTGAGATTGAACTAGTCGAAATAAAAATGAACAATGTAAGAATTGAAAGGATTCGCATATTTTAGTTTTGAGTTTTTAAATATAAGTAATGATTATGATTAATCTGGTCTAATGCAGATTGAAACCTTGGCTAAAAAACAAAATGTATAAAAGTTAAACTCCAACAGACACAAATTTGAATTTATCGCCATCAAAAAGCCCTTTGTCACTCAATTTTAATGAAGGGATTACCAATAAAGCCATAAATGAAAGCGTCATAAAGGGAGCGCGCAACTTACTTCCCATTTCTTTTGCTTTGTTGTCAAGTTCAGCATAGGCCTTTCCTACGGTTTCAGCATCTTGATTGCTCATAATTCCTGCAATGGGCAAGGGTAAGATACTTTGGTTATCATTACTAACAGCAGAAATACCTCCTTTATTTTCAATAATCAAATTCACCGCTTGACAAATCAACTCGTCCGAGACGCCGACCGCAATAATATTGTGAGAATCGTGAGCTACAGATGAAGCTATTGCCCCCTTCTTCAATCCAAAATTTTTAATAAAAGCTACTGCGGGCGGTTCATTTTTGTAGCGATTAACCACCGTAATTTTCAAAACATCATTTTCAATATCTGCAACCAGGTTTCCGTTATTTATTTTAGCCGAAGCGTTAGTTCCATTGGTCACTAATTGGCCATCAAGTGCCTCAATAATCCTAATCTTATTTGATTCTGCTGAAATTTTAAAGTCGCTTATCTGTTTTTTATATATTATGAAATTGTTATGTTGACTGAAATTAATTGATTTGACATGTGAAACACCTGAATCACTTACCAAGTTTCCGTTAATCACAGTTTTTTCGACTTCGAAAGACTCTAAATCTTTTACCACGATAAAATCAGCCTTATCCCCTACATTTAGCAAACCAACATCCAAGTTGTAATGCTTCACCGGATTAACGCAGGCAACTTGTAAAACTTTAAAAACATCAATTCTTTTTTTAATTGCTCTTTTACAAAGTTGATTTATATGACCAATCATTAAATCATCAGGATGTTTATCATCACTACAGAACATCATGTTTTCATAATATTCATCCAATAAATCGATTAAGGCATCAAAATTCTTGGCGGCGCTTCCTTCTCTAATCAAAATTTTCATGCCTTTTTGGAGTTTCTCTAAAGCTTCTCCGTAGGACACGCACTCGTGATCGGTTGAAATACCGGCATTAATATATTTTGAAATGGCTTCACCAATAATACCTGGTGCATGGCCATCAACTGGTTTGCCGAAATGTTTTGCCCATTCAATCTTTTTTAATATTTCAGAATCATCATTAATCACACCCGGGTAATTCATCATTTCAGCCAAATACTTGATTTCAGGATTTTCAAGCAGAGTTTTTATTGCATTTGAGTCAATGGTAGCTCCAGCGGATTCAAAACTTGTTGCGGGAACACAGGAAGGCGCTCCAAAGTTAAACTTCAAAGGGCTTTGTCTTCCATTTTCAATCATGAAGTTTACACCATCGATTCCGAGAACATTTGCAATTTCATGAGGGTCAGAAACCGTTGCCACTGTGCCGTGATTCACAGCTATTCTTGCAAACTCACTTGGCACTAGCATAGAGCTTTCAATATGAATATGAGCGTCGATAAATCCAGGAATGATATATCCGTCAACATCATGCTCTTTTTTTTCGATGGAAACAATTATGCCGTTTTTAACCTGAATTTCGCCTTTAAAAATTTGGCGTTTTTTGATGTTAACTATATTTCCTTGGATTTTCATGGCCTCTCTGTCCGCTTAGGCGGACATCTCTCCAAAGGAGAGAAATTAGTTAGTTTTAAAAATTATCTTTAGGACATTATCAGTTGATGGCAAAACTTTAAATTGTTCATCGGCTCTCAGTCCCATCACCCAAACTATTTCGCTTTGCGAAAGTAGAAGCCAGACGTTTTCCTTTTCAAAAACCGATAACTTTTCATCTTTAAGAAATTTACTGATTTTCTTTTTTTTGCCGTTCATCCCAAACGGATAAAAGTAATCGCCCTCCTGCCATTTTCTAATTTCCAAGGGGAACTTGAGCTTATCCTTATCAATATGAATAGCGTTTTTATTGGATACGTCAAGAGTATCTGCCTCTATAAATTCAAGGTGACCATTTGGGAAACTTATTTTATTATTCAACGACTCCTTTGAGTCTATGGTGATGGCTATAGTTTCTGCTGATTGAATTTCTCTTAAAATAAGATGTTCGCGGTCTTTTAAGAGTTGGTGGGTTTCTGAAAATACTTGCTTTCCTGTTTGCGCGTCAAGCAAATCCAAAACATCATCCCATTCGGGAAATCCATACGCCTTGAACATTTCGAATAGGTAAGCTTTTGGATTATTGACTTTTTTGAACTCTGAAATCTTAAATTTGATTTGATTTTCATCTAAATCGACGATGGCGCGTTTTGCCACGGCGTTTAAACTTTCTTCCACAATGTCTGCGGTGTCATTAAGGTTTTGAATAGTTGTTTTGAAACTGCTCAACAATTCTGGATTTATGGTCTTAAGTGCAGGTATCACATTATGCCTGATGTTATTCCGAAGGTACTTTTCAGAGGCGTTACTACTGTCTTCACGCCACTCTATATTTTCTTTCTGAGCGTAATTTTCAAGTTCCTCTCGGGAAAATGGAAGTAATGGTCTAACAATATTACCCTGCACTTCGGGAATCCCGGTCAATCCTGAAATACCTGTCCCCCGACTGAAATTAATTAGGAAGGTTTCAAGATTATCATCAGCGTGATGGGCGGTTAAAATATAATTAAAGCTTAACGTTCCGGCCAAATCAAGAAACCAATCGTAACGCAGTTCACGAGCGGCCATCTGGGTGGATATTTTTTGTTCTTCAGCGTAGTCCTCAGTAGAAAAATTTTGTACGAATACTTCAAGATTGAGCTTATCGGCAAGATTTATAACGAATTCCTCATCTAAATCACTTTCCATTCCACGTAAATTAAAATTGCAATGGGCAAGGGCAATATTTAAACCATCGCTATGACAAAGATGGGTCAGGACAACACTATCCAGTCCGCCTGAAATTGCAATCAACAGACGTTTGTTGAATAAAAAAGGAAGGTTGTTTTCAATATGGCTTTGGAAGTATTTTAGCACCCTTTAAAAATAGCAGTTTTAAGTTTAGTAAATTGAAATGGTCCATTTGATCTAAACTAATAAAATTAAAGTTTTCGACTTCATCGCGAAGCTAAAGTGTCATCTGCCTAAACTTTATCCCTAAATCCTTCTGTAGCTTTTGAATTTGCTGTTCTTCGCCTGAAATAATTAGTGCAATGGATTCACCGGTCTTCCCTGCTCTAGCGGTTCTTCCACTTCGATGGGTGTAATATTCTTGTTGGTCTGGCAATTGGTGGTGGATAACAAACGCCAAATTGTTGACGTCTATACCCCTTGCAGAAACATCTGTAGATACAAGAAATTGCAAAGATTCATTCTTGAAAGCGCGCATTACCTTATCGCGTTCCTTTTGTTGCATATCGCCCTGAAGTGCTTCCACCGAAAATCCCTCTTGAGTCAATTCCTTAGCCAATAGCATTGCCCCTGCCTTGGTTCTGCTAAAAATTATTCCGCGGTCATCGGCATACTTGTCAAGAAGCCGAGTGATGATATTGGTTTTATCTTTAATATTGGTTACAATGTAGTGATGTGAAATATTGGCATTAACAAGACTGTTTTTATTGACTTCAATTCTTAGGGCATTGGGGCTCATATATGTTTTGACCATCTTTTCAATTTCTGCGGGCATCGTTGCAGAAAACAACCAAGTATGTCGAGTGCCGGTTGTATACTTAAGAATTTTATTCAAATCTTCCTTAAAACCCATGCTTAGCATTTCATCTGCTTCATCAAGAACTAAGGTGTCTATGTTTTTAATATTGATTTGACCACGTTGAATAAAATCAAGAAGTCGACCGGGCGTAGCTACAACAATATGGGTAGTACGTTGGATGCGTTTTAATTGAATATCCATTTTCTCACCACCGTAAATACCTTCAGCAAAAATCTTATCATCACAGTATTTTGTGAACTTAAACAACTGTTTTTGAATTTGTTGCACTAGTTCTCGGGTAGGCGCTAGTATAAGCGCTTGTACGTGTTCTTCTCTTGCTTGGATATTCTGAAGAATGGGTAATCCGTAAGCTGCTGTTTTTCCAGTACCTGTCTGGGCTAAGCCTACGAAGTCTGTGTCATTTTTCAACAACACTGGTATAGCTTCTCGTTGGATTTCGGTTGGGGTTTTTATTCCCAATTCCTTTAAACCTTTTATCAATTGCTTATTAATTCCTAAATCGAAAAATGTGGTTTCCATGTGAATGATTATATGTTGTCAAAGTTAACTTTAATTTAGCGGTAATTTTGTTATTTGAGTTTAGGGTTTCAGATTTCAGGTTTCTAATGTCTAACTTTTTATTTCTTTATTCTATGCTCTCTTTTCTCAATCTACGTTCTTTGATTCGATAACAAAAATTACCCTATTTTTAACCAGATGCTCTATACCCTTTCCCATCTCCAAAAATTATATTCTGGTTTTAACAAAACGCCAAATTTATGGTCGGGTGACTCCATCTATGGACTAAGGCAATTGGAAATAGACGATAACACCTCCGTATTCAATAGAACGCAAAATCGTAAATTGAGATTAGGACAATTGGCAGAACAATTTGTTTTTAATCAAATAGAGCATTCTAAAGACTTTGAGTTATTAGCTGAAAATATCCAAATTCAAAACGGCAAAGAAACAATTGGGGAGTTGGACGCATTGATTTCGATGGAATCAAAGCCAATTCATGTCGAAATCGTTTATAAATTCTTTCTTTTCGATGATACCGTTCCTAAAAACGGATTACAAAACTGGATTGGCCCAAATCGACGGGATAGTTTGATTGAAAAGCTTGAAAAGTTGACACAAAAACAATTGCCATTGCTACATTCCCAATTTACTAAACCCTATTTGCAAGAATTTAAATTACGAGCTGATGACATCAATCAAAAGGTCATTTTTAAGGCACAATTATTTACTCCTGATAATACTAAATTTGAATTTAATGACTTGAACCCAGAAGCGCACTTAGGCTATTATTATCGCTTTTCCCAGCTTGAAAAATTGAAGAATCACAAATTTTACATCCCGAGAAAAATTGATTGGTTCTTAGTGCCAGAAGTTCGAGTAAATTGGTTGACCAGTGAAAATTTTAGACCGTTAGCTAAGCAATTTTTACATGAAAATAGAGCTTTTATGTTTTGGATGAAAAAACCGAATGGCGAACTTTCAAAAAGCTTTTTAGTTTGGTGGTAGAAGAAACAAAAAAATCACATCGCCATTTTAGATTATTCAAGCCCTACGGGTATTTAAGCCAGTTATCTAGTAACGCGAAACATCAAGCTAATTCGAAATTTATTAGTGAGCTTTATGATTTTCCACTAGGAACGATGCCGATTGGCCGATTGGACAAACACTCAGAGGGTCTAATACTACTTGCCACAGATGGCAAACTAAGCCACGAAGTTAATAGCTCGGGTATAGAGAAAGAATATTACGTACAGGTAGATGGTATAATCTCGGAAGATGCGCTTATAAAATTACGAGAAGGGGTAAACATTTCAGTAAATGGAAAAATATACACCACGAAAAAATGCAGGGCAATTCGACTTACAGAAGCGCCTGATTTACCTGCAAGGGGACGGAAAATTCGAGATGAGCGTCACGGACCAACGTCTTGGGTTTCAATTACGCTCACCGAAGGCAAGTTCAGACAAGTGCGGAAAATGACTTCAGCTTTAGGGTTTCCCACCTTAAGATTGGTTAGGGTGAGAATTGGAAGTATTGTTTGGAATGGATTGGAGGTTGGCGGGGTTGAAGAGATTGCCTTACTTCAGCTAAGTTTATCTTGAGCATTTCGACTTCGCTGGATACAGGCTAAGCCAACAAACTCAGTCGAGGCTTTCTTGAATCCCCTGCAACGACCCGTTCATAGTCGTTACGAGCGAAGCGCGGCAATCTATAATCTACCTCGAATAATTAGGTGCTTCCTTGGTAATGGTAACATTATGTGGGTGACTTTCATGAATACCCGAACTCGTAATCTTGACGAATTTTCCAGTTTCCTTTAAGGTTTCGATGTCTTTTGCACCACAGTAACCCATTCCAGCCCTAAGCCCACCGACAAATTGATGGATGCTCTCCACCAAATCACCTTTGTAAGGTACTCGACCAACGATACCTTCTGGAACCAATTTCTTAATATCATCTTCAACATCCTGAAAATAACGGTCTTTACTTCCTTGTTTCATCGCTTCAACCGAACCCATACCTCGGTAGGATTTGAATTTTCGCCCTTCGTAGATTATGGTTTCCCCGGGACTTTCGGCAGTACCAGCTAACAATGAACCGAGCATCACACAATCAGCACCTGCTGCAATAGCCTTCGGGATATCGCCGGTGTAACGTATTCCGCCATCTGCAATAACAGGAACCCCAGAACCCTTTATAGCCGCAGCTACCTCCAATACTGCAGAAAACTGTGGAAATCCGACTCCTGCCACTACCCTAGTTGTACAAATAGAACCTGGGCCAATACCTACCTTTACAGCATCTGCACCAGCATCAACCAGATATTTCGCAGCTTCCCCAGTAGCTATATTACCAACAATGACCTCTAAATCGGGAAACTCATTCTTAATGGATTTTAATGCTGAAACCACACCTTTGGTATGACCATGCGCTGTATCAATAACCACGGCGTCCACCCCTGCCTTAACTAAAGCCGAAGCACGTTCCACCGCATCAAAAGTGACGCCGATTGCCGCAGCAACCCTTAATCTACCGTAAGAATCTTTATTCGCGTTTGGTTTTTGGGTGACCTTGGTAATATCACGAAAGGTAATGAGACCCTTTAGCTTATAGTTATCATCAACTATCAGTAATTTCTCGATTTTATTTTCCTGTAAAATTTCCTCTGCATCCTTAAGCGAAGTTCCCACTGCAGCGGTAACCAAGTTTTCGGAGGTCATGACCTCAACGATGGGCCTTTCATTTTCATGCTCAAATCGCAGGTCACGATTAGTAACAATACCCTTTAGCGTTCCATCTTCTGAAACAATGGGAATGCCACCAATACTGTGCTCTGCCATATTCTGTTTGGCATCAGAAACTTTAGCGGTTAAGGGCAAGGTTACAGGGTCGATTATCATTCCGCTCTCAGCGCGTTTAACTCGACGCACCTTCTCGGCCTGTTGCTCAATGGTCATGTTCTTATGAAGCACTCCAATACCACCCTCCTGTGCCATGGCAATTGCCATTTTACTTTCGGTAACGGTATCCATGGCAGCCGAAACTACCGGTATATTTATCGTTATGTTTCTAGTAAACTTTGTTTGAATACTGACTTCTCTTGGGAGAATTTCAGAGAATGCTGGAACGAGTAGAACGTCATCATAAGTTAGACCTTCCCCAACAACTTTTTTTTCGTGCGCTGTCATCTGCAATTACGATTATAATTGCGTGCAAATATACGTAATATGTTGATGAGTTATCCATTTAAAAGATTTGAATTCATAAATCTGAAATTGTTTTAACCAATAAGATCTTGAACGACTAATTTTTCAGATAAAAGACTTACGCAAGTTGCTTTTATTTCGAGGACTTAATATAATTAAGTTTACCACAAATGACACCCAAACGGCCTCCATACAAGTCAAAATTTTAACAAATTTAAGTTAAGAGTGAAAATCAATTGCACCTAGTTTAGTATCTTTAAAATAAAAAGAAAATGCCAAGTATTTCAACATCTAAAAACATGATAAAAGTCTATTACAGTTCAGAATCTAATTTAAATAAACAAGTCATTAGTTACGTTAATGCTTCAAATAAGGAGATTTTGACCATAGACATCAAAAAGAGTAATGTTACTGGCACTCAGTGGAAGGAGATGGCCGAGAATTTAAATTGCTCAATAGGCGATTTGATTGATAAGGCGCACCCAAAGTTTTTATCACAATACAATGGCTCTGCAGATCTAAGTGAGAATGGCTGGATAAAGGTATTGGATGAGCATCCAGAAGTGTTAACCAATCCTATCGTTATAATTGGAGATAAGTTTTATCAAATCAAAAATCCTTCAGACATAGAAAAACACCTCGAACCAAATAGCAAAGGTTTTAATGAACGTAAATACGTCCAGAAACAGATAGATGGTGATAGTAAGACAATAGTTTGATTAAATATCAAATACACGCCAACAATTTTAAACTTCAATTCTATTAATACCGCATAGGTGCGATAAATATGATTTACATTATGGCAGCTATAGCGAAGTTAAATTTCACTAAATGAAAAAGGTAATAAATCTCCATCAGACAGATGCTAAAACGATTGTTGACCAGTTGGGGAAGGACCTGGAGGTTACAGTTGACAAAGACGGCTCTGACTTTTGTTTTGAATTACCTAAATCAACTGGCGAAGGTTACTTAAGAGGAGTAAATTTTAGTCATGGTCTGTCTCTACTCGAAGGTGATTTTAAGCCTAAAAAAGATATTAGGTTTGTCTTTGATAATCATAAGGTCAATCCGCTAATTATGATGTTCAATGTCAATGAAGAAATCACCCTTATTGAATCCAAAAAAAATAAGCAAATTCCAATTGCTAAAATGAAATGCTGCCTTTTTGCTTCTGGCACTTCAACTTATTACACGCTGGAATTCAAACGCAAAATTTCGAATAATTTATTTGCACTAATAATTGACAGAAAAGAACTAGAAGCCAAATTAGACAAAATCACTTCCGCTCTATCAAAGGAGGACAAAAAACTGTTCAAGGATTTGAATGGAATCTATAATTTTCTAAATATTGATTTCTTTTCGCTTGAAATAGGCCAGCTAATTGAAGAAATAAGACATTGTGACATTGAAAATTTGCTGAAACCAATGTTTATTGAAGGGAAAGTCTATGAAATTTTAAGTCTTCAA
>JBCCOJ010000052.1:0-17116 GCA_039025415.1 Bacteroidota bacterium
CGTTAATCATTAATTATAAATAAAATGAAAAAAGTATTGTATCTAGGTTTGTTTTTTGTGTCAGCAGGTTTGTTTTTAAACTCATGCAACCCTAATCAGAATTCCACAAATGCAAACGCGTCATCCGACGAATCCAAAACAGTTAATAAAGATGCGAAAAATGACCCTTTACTTTATTCTGATGAGTGTATCACAGAAAGAGAGGTCGTTGAAGCTCAAAAGCTTTGGGGCGATGGTATTGTAAGAATCGGAAAAGTTTTCACTGATAAAGGAGACTACTCTAAAGAAGCGGCCGATTTCATACAAGACATGTACGGCTACGATTTAAGTAGTGTTCTTTTCAAGCCAACATTAGCCTCAGATGACCAATTTAGATCAAGCTTTGATGCAGCGTTATCTTATTTTGTTGCTGGTAATGAGGCATATCCAGAAGATAAAGGGTTTGCAATCAAGCCTTACACCAAGGTGACTTTTGATAATACTGGTATAATTAATAATAGCTGTCGCATGGCAGTAGCTATGGGTAACTATTATTTTACCGCTACTGATGGTAGTAAAACTAAAGTTGAATATACCTTCGCTTACGTGTAAGACAAAACTGGTAAATTAAGAATTGTCACGCATCAATCGTTATTACCATATACACCTGCCCAGTAATTAATTTATTGAAAACAATTAAATAACATAAGCCCAACGACATTTCCTGTAGGTTGGGCTTTTCAATTTTTTTAGCTATGAAAAAATATTTAATAGGAATTTTCCTTTTCTGTATTTATTCCAGTTATGCCCAAGGTCCAGATGAAGACCAGCTTGGTGCTTGGTACATGTACTTTTGGAATACGACTTTCAAGGAATCAAAATGGGGAATGCAGGGCGATTACCAATATCGAGATTGGCGTGGTTTGGGAGACAGAGAGCAGTTATTGCTTCGTACTGGATTTACTTACCAACCCAACGAAGGTGGCGTAAAGTTTACTTTGGGGTATGCCAATATTACCAGCGGTCAATACGGGACGGAAATTGACAATCCATTTAATGAAAACCGTATTTATCAAGAAGCCTTATTTTCAGATGTACTGTTGAAACGTCTTCTCCTTACCCATCGTATGCGATATGAACAACGTTGGGTCGAGAATCAGGATTTTAGGACGCGTTACCGCTACATGCTATTTGTCAACGTACCTTTTAAAGGCACAACTTTAAGCAAGGGGACTCCGTATTTCGCATTTTATAATGAAATATTCATAAACGGAGAACGAAATATTGGAGATAATCGAAGTGTTCAATTTTTTGACCGAAACCGTACGTATTTAGGATTAGGTTATGCGCTTACCGACAAAATTCGATTTCAGTTAGGCTGGATGGAACAGACCACGGTTAATTGGCAAAAAGGACAACTGCAATTTAGTATGCACCACACATTTTAAAGCATAAGTTTAAAGTCATCGCGATCAAAGTGCAGCAATCTCAGGTTCTTGACCAAAATCAAGTAATGGGATTGCTTCTTTGTTTTTGACGCAAATCGTAAACTTTAAGGTTACATACTTATCAAAACACCAAACTAAAAACAGACCCCTCGCCCTCAATGCTCTTTACTACAATTCTACCTTTATGTAACAGCATTATCTGTTTGCATAAGCTTAAACCAATACCACTTCCTGTGGCCTTACTGGTAAAGAACGGTACAAATATATTTTCGAGAATATGGGCTGGTATCCCAGAACCATTATCCAAGACCTTTATCACAATATCCCGATTTGGACTCATTGAAGCTGAAACTTTAATCTGCCCATCACTTTTATCCTTGCAAGCATCAACAGCATTAAGGATTAAATTTATAAGCACCTGTTCAATTAAGTGAACGTCTATTTCCAGTTCCAATCTAGGGGAGGAGACACGAAATTCAATATCAATATTTTTGGCTTCAATTGATGGTTGCATTAATAGTTTAATGTTATCAAAAAGGGAAGAAATCTTGGTACTTTTCAAATTCAAATTGGTCACCTTACTAAGGCTTCTATAAGTTTTTGCGAATTGTAACAAGCCTTCACTTCGATTTTTGATACTTCTTATACCAGCATTTAAATCTTCAAGATTGATCGACTGGTTTGGACGGGCTTGTGAAGTCGATATATTTCGTTCTAACGTTTCCGCTAGCGATGAAATTGGAGCGATACTGTTCATGATTTCATGGGTCATCACGCTAAGTAGCTTTTTCCAGGATTCTGTTTCGTTTTTATTGAGCGTATTATCGATATCTTGGATAACAATCAGCTTAAAAGCGTCCTCTTCAACATCAAAAACGGTGTCTGAAATCAATATCTTAATGCTTTCATTTTGAAGGGCAATCGAAATTGAGTTTGGTTCACGGTGGTAGGTTTCGAAAATGGTGTTAAAAATTTCTGGTTTCCTGCCTTCAACAAATCGAATATTCTTAAACGAAGGCATATCGAGTATTTCGCCAAAGGTGTCATTGCTCCAAAGCACATCGCCGCTTTCAATATTGTAAGCTAGAATGCCAATATCTACCATTTCTAGTATCTTTTGAAGATAGACGTACTGGGCTTCGTTTTGGGAATTAATTTCCTTTATGGTTCGGTTTATTTCATTGAAGCCTTTATACAGAAATCTCAATTCCTTTGGGCCTCTATCTTCGGGAAACCAACGTGAAAAGTCGCGATATTTTACGGCTTCAAAAAAGTCATCCATGGCGTTGAACCTGCGTTTTACAAACCCGTAGATATTGGCCGATATAATTAGAACCGCAAAACCACTAATCGTGGCATAAACGTAATTTTCGGCACGTAAAAAATAGAGCAGTCCAACGATGGCCGCAACCAAAATCAAAATCCTTAGGAATAACCAAAAAATATAAGCGCTATAGTTCATACTTTTCCAGTCGTCTGTAAAGCGCAGCCCTTGTTATTCCTAATTCCTTAGCTGATTTTGATACATTTCCCTTGTGCTTTTCGAGAACTGTTTTAATTGCGTTTTTCTCGACTTCGTCAAGATTTAGACTTTTGGCCTCCGTAGCTTTTGGAGCGGAACGTTCAATTGAAGAAAAAACTAAGTCATCTGCCTTTAACGTACTGCTATCTGACATAATTACTGCACGTTCCAACACGTACTGTAATTCTCTAACATTTCCAGGGAAATCATGTCTCTTGAGTTTTGGAATGAACCCAGAATCGAAATTGAAGGTACTCTTGTTATATTTATCGGCGTAGATGGAAACAAAATGGTGGGCCAATTCGGTTATATCAGTACCACGTTCGCGAAGTGGCGGTACAACAACATCCACCGTATTGATTCTATAAATCAAATCTTTTCTAAATTTTTTTTCATCGGCAAGAACTGCAGGTTCAATATTGGTAGCGCAGATTAGTCTTATGTCAATTGGTATCGATTCATTCGAACCCAAAGGAGTCACCTGTCGGTTCTGTAAAACTGTCAATAGGCGAACTTGTTGACCGAGGCTAATGTTTCCTATTTCATCTAAAAATAAGGTGCCGCCATTGGCGGTTTCAAAACGCCCTTTTCGGTCCTCTCGAGCATCTGTAAAAGCGCCTTTTTTATATCCAAAAAGCTCACTTTCAAAAAGTGAGGAAGAAAGCGCCCCAACATCAACCTTTACAAACGGTTTGTCACTGCGATTAGAGTTTTCATGCAGTGCGCGGGCAACCAAATCCTTTCCTGTACCATTCTCACCTAGAATCAAGACATTAGCATCGGTTGGTGCCACTTTTTTGATTTTGGTGAAAATATCGTTCATCACATCACTACTACCGATTATGTCTATAGTATTGGATATGGATTGGGGTTTTTGCTGTTCAGCATTACTTTTCCTCCCAAGAATCGTTTTTATGGTGCTAATGAATTTTTCGTTTTTCCATGGTTTTACTAGGAAATCCGCTGCACCTTCCTTTAAACCTTTAATGGCCAAGTCGATATCAGCATAGGCAGTCATAAGTATGACTTCAACTTTGGGATGGTTCTTTTTGATTTTATTCAACCAAAAAATACCCTCGTTACCACTATTTACCAAACCACTGAAGTTCATGTCTAGAATGACCACATCAACACCGACTTTTTCTAAATGCGATAGGATTAAATTTGGATTCTTTTCAATAACAACGTTATCTACAAGAGGTTTTAGCAAAAGCCGAAGAGCGATTAATACGTCTTGGTCATCATCGACAACTAAAATATTAGCGTTTTTTAACTGCATGGATGCAATATTACAATTTTATAGTTAGGTAAAAATAATTCAAATCTTAATGAAACCACCTTGCAAGATGTACATTTTTGAACAGAAACTGTATCAAAACCGAACACTTTTATATCCATCACAAAATGTAAGTTACTGAAAAACAACACTTCCTTTTTTTGGCATCATCTTCACTATATATCTAGCAAAGAAATACCAACGATGGACGTACCAATAGAAAAGAAACGATTTTCAACCCAAAAAATTTTAGTCATTGGGGGCATTCTGCTCCTTGTAGCTTTGATAGCTTATGTTGTAATACAAACCTCTGGCGCATCTAGGTTGAATGTCGAAACTGAGCGTATTTCCATAAATACCGTAAAGAACGACGTTTTTCAGGAAAATATTCCTGTTAACGGGATAGTGCTACCCATAACCACTATTTATCTCGATGCTCTTGAAGGTGGTCGTGTTGAGGAAAAGTTTGTTGAGGATGGCGCCATGCTTAAAAAGGGAGAACCAATTTTGAGACTGTCTAATACTGATTTGGAGCTAAGCTTAGTCAATCAGGAAACATCTGTATATAATTTATTGACCCAAATGCAGATTTCCCAAAACCAAGCTCGTCAAAACACGATAAATAGACAAAACCAATTTACTGACGTGGAAAATAATCTTATTGAAGCTGAACGTGTTTATAAATTGAATGAACGTCTGTACGAAAAAGGTGCTATTGGTAGACAAGACTACCAATCTTCAAAAAACGATTTTGAGTATCAAAAGGAGCGAATGAAATTAGCAAAGCAAGTTCTGGCCGAAGATTCCATTTCGACAAAATTAGAATTGCGACAAGCTCAGGATTCTTATTCCCGTACTCAAAGTGCGTTGGAGTTGATGCGTAAAAAAGTAAATGATTTGGTGGTTAAAGCCCCAGTTGACGGTCAATTAACGTCACTAGATGCCGAAATTGGGCAGTCTATCAATAAAGGAACTCGTTTAGGCCAGGTTGATGTTACTACTGGTTATAAAGTTCGGGTGGACATAGATGAGCACTATATATCTAGAATTTACACTGGTCAAAAAGGAACGGTTACCCTTAATGATTCCACGTATACTTTGATTATTAAAAAGGTTTTTACCCAAGTGACCAATGGAAGATTTCAGGTAGACATGCAATTTGAAAATAAAGCGCCTGATGGCATTAGACGCGGTCAGAATCTACAAATTCGTGTGGCGCTTAGTGCGGAAAAAGAAGCGCTTTTGGTATCAAAGGGAGGCTTTTTCCAAAAAACCGGTGGTAATTGGATTTATAAGATCAATGAGAATGGAGATACTGCCTATAAAGTCGATATCCAATTAGGAAGCCAAAATACAGAATATTACGAAGTCTTGGATGGACTACAGCCCGGAGATAAGGTAATTACATCGAGTTACGATTCGTTTGGGGACGTAGAGGAATTAATATTAAAATAAACTTTAGAGTAGTGATAACAGAACAATTAGAAAAACAGCAAGCGGAAACATCGGATAACCGAAGCCAAAATGCAAAATTAGATAAACAGATGATACAAATTACAGATTTAGAAAAGTACTACCGCACCGAGGAAGTACAGACCATTGCCCTCAATAAATTGTCCTTTACAGTCAAGGAGGGGGAGTTTGTCGCCATCATGGGACCATCTGGTTGCGGGAAATCAACCTTATTGAACATTATCGGATTGTTGGACGACCCCGACGGTGGTAGTTTCAAATTTAATGGCGAGGAGGTCTCTGGATACAACGAGCGTAAACGGTCCCAATTGAGAAAACACAACGTGGGATTCGTGTTTCAGAGTTTTAATCTCATCGATGAGCTGACCGTTTTTGAAAACGTTGAGCTTCCTCTTATTTACACCGGCGTAAAACCTGCTGAACGCAAAAAGAAAGTCGAGCAAGTACTGCAAAAAATGCAGATTATGCACAGACGTAATCATTTCCCACAACAGTTATCAGGTGGTCAACAGCAAAGAGTGGCAGTAGCTAGAGCTGTTGTCAATAATCCAAAACTTATTCTAGCCGATGAACCAACCGGTAATCTCGATAGTACCAATGGTAATGAGGTAATGGATTTACTTATTGATTTAAACGAAGCAGGTACTACCATTATCATGGTAACGCACAGCGAACACGATGCAAAGTATAGCCATCGAATTATAAGAATGTTGGACGGTCAAAAAGTGACCGAGAATATATTAGCATAGCAAAAACAAATTAAAGTTTAGTTAGTCAATCAATCTGGTAAAGGCACTTCGGGTTTAATTCAACTTCTAAAAATTAATCACTTTTAGAGTTTCCAATCCAAACAAAAACTTGAAGTGCTTATACCAAAAAAGAAATCCCAACATTAATGGGGTCATCAATCAAAAAACGAACAATTAATATCATCATCAATCCTAAAGCGAGCTATCAAGCCCTAAAGCTGAAGATTTAAGTTACGGAATCATGTTAAAGAATTATATCAAAATCGCATTTAGAAACCTGTTGAAGAACAAGGTGTATTCCTTCATAAACATTTTTGGACTTGCCATAGGTATGGCTGCAACAATAATGATTGGTCTTTGGATAGCTGATGAGCTTAACCAAAATCAATACTTTGAGAATAGGGATACCATTGCTCAGGTGTTTCAACATCAAACAATAAACAGTGAGACCTTTACAGGCCCTGCAATTCCAAGACCATTGGAGTATGCATTGAATGAAAAGCATGCAGATAATTTTGAGCATATTATTATGGCTTCTTGGAATCAGCCGCGCTATTTTAAATATGGCGAAACCAATATTAATGTACTGGGTAATTTTATGCAGGAGGGTGCACCCGACATGCTCAATTTGGAAATTTTAAAAGGTGCAAAAAATGGGCTTAAGGAAAAAAATTCCATCATGATATCAGAGTCGACAGCTAAGTCGCTTTTTGGTAACGAAGAACCAATTGGTAAGACCATTAGGGAAAATAGCAATTCTGATTTGGTGGTGACTTCAGTTTATAAAGATATACCCGACGGGAATGCCTTTAGTGATTTGGAGTATATCATTCCCTGGAAATTTTATACCACCTATCAAGAATGGATTGAGTGGTCTAAGGACGTTTGGGATAATAATTCATTTCAGCTTTTTGTTCAGATAAATGAGAATACTAGCATGGCTTCGGTTACTGACAAGATTTTAAAAGTTAAACAAGAAGCTGACCTGAGAATGGTTGAATACGATGCTAGAATTTTTCTACACCCCATGAAGGATTGGCATTTACGTTCTGATTTTGAAAATGGAGTACAGGCTGGAGGCCGTATTGAAAATGTATGGTTATTTGGTATTATTGGTGCTTTCATCTTATTGTTGGCTTGTATTAACTTTATCAATTTGAGCACCGCTCGTTCAGAAAAGCGAGCTACTGAGGTTGGAATTAGAAAATCTATCGGCTCGCAGAGAGGCCAATTAATTTCTCAGTTCTTGAGTGAATCTTTTGTGATTGTAATACTATCTTATGTGGTTGCAATTAGCATTGTTCTAATATTCCTTAATGGGTTTAACGAACTAGCTAGTAAGTCAATCGATTTTCCATGGTTAAGTATTCAGTTTTGGGGGATTTCAATAGTTTTTATTGCAATCACTTCAATTCTTGCCGGTAGTTACCCTGCACTTTATCTCTCGTCTTTCAATCCGGTTTCTGTACTTAAAGGCACTTTCAAATCTGGGAAAAATTCCTCACTCCCTAGAAAAATACTGGTTGTTACCCAATTTACTATTTCAGCAGCATTGATAATCGGGACCTTGGTGGTGATGAACCAAATTCAGTTTAGTAAAGACCGGCCATCGGGTTACGATAAGGAAGGCTTGATTCAGGTACCCGTTATGAGTGCAGAATTTGAAGGTAAAGCAGATATTATGCGCAATCAATTTAAGGAATCTGGTGCAGTTTTGGAAATGGCTACCACAAGTAGTCCAACCACTAATGTATGGTCCAATCGCTCAGGTTATACGTGGGAAGGTAAGCCCGAAGATTTTCAGGAAGACCTAGCCTATACGGAAGTTTCTTATGAGTTTGTTGAAACCTTGGGAGCCAAAGTCGTGATTGGTCGAGGGTTTTCAAGGGAATTCGCTACAGATACCAATGCGGTTATTATTAACGAAACCGCAATGAAATATATGGGTTTAACCAATCCTATCGGGAAATTGATAAAGGATTCTGATACAGAAGATCCAGCACCACCTATGAAAATAGTTGGCGTAATTGACGATATCATCATGCAATCACCTTATGAACCGGTAAAGCAATCCATTTATGCATTTGACCAGTTCGGCAACCATAGCTTCTATAATTTAAGAATAAATCCAGCTAATAGTGTAAGTGATAATTTGGTAACAATTGAAGCTGTATTTAAGCGAAATTTCCCAGGAACACCTTTTGACTATCAGTTTATAGATGAAGAGTATGGAAAGAAGTTTAGAACCGAAGAACGAGTTGCCAGTTTGGCGCGAGTATTCACAATATTGGCAATTTTTATAAGCTGTTTGGGTCTATTTGGTCTTGCTTCTTATGTGGCAGAACAACGTACCAAGGAAATCGGTGTTCGCAAAGTGCTTGGCGCATCTATGAGTCAGTTGTGGTTATTGCTGTCAAAAGATTTTATATCCTTGGTAATAGTTGCATTGATAGTGGCCTCACCGATAGCCTATTATGTGATGAGCCAATGGCTGCAAAAGTTTAATTATCGCACCTCAGTGGGCTGGGATGTATTTGTTATAGCTTGTTTGGGTGCATTAGCCATTACCATTATAACTGTAAGTTTTCAGGCCATCAAGGCGGCGAGCGCTAATCCTACGAAGTCATTAAGAACGGAGTAAGCCCCCTAGCCCCGCCCAGAGGCGGGGAACTGGACTATTTAGTTTTATACAAAAATTTAGAATCAATCCGCTTCGCGCCTCGGCGTCCCTGCCTTTCGGCAGACAGGTTTGCGAGAAAAAAATTAAAGCATGCTACGAAACTATATCAAAATAGCATTTAGAAATCTTCTAAAAAACAAAGGCCTTACCGTTATAAATCTTATTGGTTTATCCACAGGTTTTGCGATTACGCTTCTCATCGTGCTTTATGTTCAGTTTGAAAGAAGTTATGAAAACATGCATCCAACTCCTGAAAGTACCGTGCGTTTAACGCTAAACTATTTAACCGGCAACACGGTCACAACAGAAGATAGTGAAATGTACCCAGCAGTTGGTAAAAGGATTAAGGATGAAATTACCGAAGTCGAATCCTATACTAGAGCCTATGCTATTGGCGAGCCTTATTCGCCTATGCAAGTGGGCGAGAAAGAATTTTTGATGAAAGAACTGTATGCTGTTGACGCTGATTTTTTCAAGATGTTCAATTACCCACTGCTTCATGGGAATCCAAACAATCTGTTTCAAAAGCCGAATGAAGCTGTGATTACGGAATCAACGGCGCTCAAATACTTCAATCGTACAAATGTTGTCGGTGAAACATTAGAGTCAACAAAAAGCAGTGGCACTATTTTGTATAATATCGTTGGTGTGACTAACGATAGTCCAGCAAATACCCATCTCAAATTTGATATGTTGATTTCTTATCCAACAATGCTCTCTGAACCTGAAATGAAAAATAGACATTATGAAAAGGAGGATAACTGGGATGGTAATAATTCTTACATGTACGTAAAACTTGCTAAAGGCGCTGATTATGAAAAATTCGAATCTTCCCTAGAAGCATTTAATAAACAATTAGTTGCTGAAGAGAAGATTGAAAGTGAAGCTATTGTGGCACAAAAAATGACTGACATTCATTTACATTCCAAGAAAACCTTTGAACCAGAAACCAATGGCGATGCAAATGCGGTCTTGTTCCTTTTTATAGTTTCTATTCTGATTATTGTAAGTGCCTTTGTGAATTACATTAATCTTACTACCGCTAAAGCTCTTGACAGAGCGAAAGAAGTAGGTGTTAAAAAAGTATTGGGTTCTACCAATTCTCAACTGCGTTTGCAGTTTTTGACGGAATCTTTGGTAATGAACGTACTTGCTGCATGTTTATCAGTGATTCTAGTTGCTGTATCTAAATCTAATTTTATTCGGTTATCAGGTTTGCCTGATGATTTCTTGATTTTTGGAAATTTAACATTTTGGTTGCTACTAGTCGTTTTCATAATTGTGGGAGGATTACTTTCAGGATTATATCCCGCTTTCGTTTTGTCCTCATTCAAAGCGGCAACAATACTTAAGGGTAGCTATTCACATTCTGTTAAAGGGAATGAATTACGAAAAGGACTCGTTGTTTTTCAATTCGCGATTACCATAATCTTATTGATTCAGACATTTACGGTCAACGAACAGCTTAATTTCATTAGGGATTTAGACAAAGGTGTCAATGTTGATAAGAGCATTGTAATTGAAGCACCAACTAAGAACGCAACATCCAACTATTCGGCATTTAAACAAGAATTATTGTCAAATCCAAATATAAAAACGGTGTCCCTATCGCACACCGTTCCTGGTTTACCATCGGGAGCTCTGTCGACTACTGCAAATATCCATGTTGTGGGTGTGGAACCTGATGAATACCACAATTTTTATTTAACCTTTGTGGATGAAGATTATGCACCACTTCTAGGTTTGGATATTTTATCTGGGGCTAATTTTGATATTAATTCTACCATAGAAAAACGTGAGTTATTGGTAAACTCCGAAGCTCTGAAACGTTGGAATATTGCTAATGCCGAAGAAGCTGTTGGTAAAAAATTGGCCTTTTGGGGTGCGGAATGGACAATTAAAGGTGTCGTAAATGATTATCATCAATTATCTCCCAAATCTCCCATGCTTCCTATGCTTCATATTTTCAACAATACATTTAGAGGATTGGCCACAGTACAATTTACTGGGGGTTCTTCGAAAGATAATTTGGCCTACGTGGAGCAAACGTTTAGTAGGATGTATCCGGGAGCTGCGTTTTCATACTTCTTTATGGACCAAGAATACGATAATCAATACAAGGCAGAAGACCGATTTAAACAAGTATTTATGATACTTAGTGTTGTAGCAATTCTCATTGCTTGTTTAGGGCTTTTGGGACTGGCATCTTTTGCGGTGGCTAAACGAAAAAAGGAGATAGGCATAAGAAAAGTGGTTGGTGCAAGTACAACGGCCATAATGGTATTACTATCCAAAGATTTTGTGAAAACCGTTTTAATCTCAGTAATCATCAGTGTACCAATTACTTATTTATTAATGGATAAATGGCTAAATAATTTTGCCAATAAAATTGAAGTGCATGCTGGGTTATTTGTACTACCAATAATAGTTGTTTTTGCTATGGTTCTATTATCCATAAGTTTTAAAACCATTAAAACGGCTGTAGCAAATCCTGTGAACTCGCTAAGGTCAGAATAACAGATGAAATCGAAGTCGAAATCGAAGATGAAGCTTGAAAAATGGAAAGCTCCTTTAAATTTTTGAGATAATCAGTAAGATGCTGAATCAAGTTCAGCATGACAAAACCATAAAACTATGCTACGAAACTATATCAAAATCGCCTTCAGAAATCTTTGGAACGAGCGTTCCTTTTCTATCTTAAACATCATTGGTTTGACCACCGCATTTGGAGTGACTATTCTACTCACGATGTATTCAATTTATCAACTGTCTTTTGATAAATTCCATGAAAATGCCAACAACCTGTATCAAGCAAATATAACTTGGCAAACTCCAGGAGGATCAGAAGTTGGAACTAGCCAACCAACTCCATTTGCAGCAGCTTTAAAATCTGAAGTGCCCGGTGTCGACAAAATTACACGTGTGTTAGAGGAGAATGCATTAACGTTCTATCAGGATAAAGAAATAGCATTGGATGCTATTTATACTGACAGCGATTTCTTTAAAATGTTCAGTTTCCCTGTAATAAACGGGAATCAAAATAACCCAATGGAAGGCCAGTCATCTGTGGTAATTTCCCAGACTAGCTCAGAAAAACTGTTTGGCCAGGAAAATCCTGTTGGTAAAACTGTTACAATCTTAATTAGTGGCACCCAAGAGCCCTTTACCATTGATGCTGTTATAAGCGATGTGCCCGATGCAAGTTCGTTGAACTTTGACATTGCGATTCCTTTTGAAAACAATCCAGAGTATGAGGCGACAAAAGAAAGGTGGGGCGCACAGTACCACCAGGTGTACGTTCAGTTAGAATCCCAGATGTCCCCGAGATTATTTGAGAAGAACAGTCGTGATTTCACAAATTTACATTACGAAGGGTCTATAAAAAATCTAAAACGAGACGGTGCACAGCCTAATGCGTCTGGAGAATATCTTCAATTAGGTTTATTGCCAATCACAGACTTGCGTTTTGTGAGTTTTGATGAGGGTTTTGTAAAGGTCAGTAGAATGAAGGTCAATATTATTATCCTAATCATTGTTCTTATCATTTTTATAGCCTGCGTTAATTATGTTAATATGAGTATTGCAAAAAGTTCAAAACGCCTAAGGGAAATTGGTGTCAGGAAAACACTTGGTGCGCATAAGCGACAGCTATTTCTTCAATTTTGGACTGAGAGCCTACTGATATTTATAATTTCCATTAGTCTAGGGTCATTGTTAGGCTTTTTGTTAGTTGATAGTTTTCAAACACTCTTTAGAACAAGTGCAACCTTTGGGGTACTGTTATCGCCAACTTTAATTATCAGTAGTCTTTTATTTGTTCTATTGATTTCATTATTGGTAGCTAGTTATCCGTCATTCTTATTGAACCGCCTAAACGCAGTACAATCCTTAAAAGGAAAAATGGACAAGGCAGGAAGTAATAGATTTCAAGACGCCTTAATTGTGGTTCAATTTGGCATCGCTATTTTACTTATTGGCGGCACCTTGGTACTAAATAAGCAACTGGATTACATGCAGAATAAGGATTTGGGATATAACAAAGAGCAAGTTGTTTCATTTCCTTTAAATGGAAAAAAGAATAGCTACGACGTTGTTAAACTTTTAAGGGAGGAATTATCAGATAATCAAAACGTTTTGAGTATTAGCGGAGCAGACAATAATCTTGGTAGAGGAAGGGATGGTAGTCAATATACCGGCGTATGGGGTTTTGATTACAAAGGAAAAAATATCAAGACCAACGTGTTGAATGTGGATTATGATTATACTGTAACATTAGGTATTGAATTTCTTCAAGGCAGGACATTCGATAGTTCTCGAAAGTCTGATGCGCTTTCAGTTATTGTAAATGAAAGTATGGCCAAACAGTTGGATAAGGAAAATCCCTTGGTTTCCACCTTGCCTGCCTCAGATTCTACTCGATACCAAGTGATTGGGGTTATTAAGGATTATCATTTTCAGAATATTTCTAAAACAATTGAGCCACTAACGATGTTCTTGGATGACAATAATCCGCTTCTCTATGCCTTTGTAAAGGTGTCGTCCGCAAATATGGCTGAAACAATGGACGCCATTGAAAAAGCCTATAAAAATATCGAGCCGAATGCAAACTTTTTAGGTTCGTTTTTGGATGAAAACGTAGATAGAACATTTAGACGTGAGAAAAATATGGCCAATCTAATAACTAGTGGTTCTATTATCGCCATTGTTTTGAGCTGTATTGGCCTTTTTGCCATGTCAATTTTTATAACCGCGCAACGCACAAAGGAAATAGGTATTAGAAAAGTCGTAGGTGCGAGTGTTTCGGCAATAACGGTTTTACTAACTAAGGATTTTATAAAATTAGTGGGAATCGCTTTTTTAATTGCAACCCCATTAGCTTGGTGGGCCGCTTCGGAATGGTTGCAAAGCTACCCTTACCGAATGGAACTCAATTTTTGGATTTTCTTAGCAGCAGGAGTTTTAGCGTTGGCCATAGCAATTTTAACTATTAGCCAAAGGACAATTAGTGCGGCGATTGCTAATCCTGTAAAGTCGTTAAGAACGGAATAATCTCAGACCTTACAGGTTTCAAAAACCTGTGAGGTTTTTTCAAAAACGTCGCTTTGCGCCTCCGCGACTCAGCGAGAAAAACATATATATCATGCTAAAAACTTATCTCAAAATCGCTTGGCGAAACATCCTTAAAAACAAGGTCTTTTCGCTAATCAACATCATTGGATTGACCATAGGTCTGAGTGCAGCCTTCATTATTGGCTTGATGATTTATTACGATTATACCTTCGATAAATTTCATAAGGATGGCGACCGAATTTATCGGGTAGTCTCAGAGTTTACAGAGCCTGAAGGTAAATATTATAATCCGGGCATAACATTAGCCCTTAAGGGTGCTATAGTAGATAATTCAAATTTTGAAACGGTCAGTGAGTTTTACATCGAAAGACCAGCCAAAGTAGAAAACAAAGAAAATGACATTACTTTAAAATGGCCAGAATTCGTGATTTTTGCCGATCAAAGTTATCTCGATATTTTTCAATATAATTTTTTAGCGGGAAGTAAAACAGAAGCTTTAAAAAACCCAAATCAGGTTGTGCTTACTCAAAGTAGAGCTACAGAATATTTTCCAAAACTCTCACCAACGGAAATAGTTGGTAAAACATTAGTTTACAATGACTCCATAAACGTTAAAGTCACGGGTGTCGTAGAGAATTACAAACAACGAACAGATATCGTATTTAAAGAATTTGTTTCTCACCCAACTTTACTACAAACCAGTAGAAAAGCAGATTTCGTAAAACGTTATTGGATGAATACAAACGGTAACTCGCAACTTTATGTAAAATTTAAGGAAAACGCGGATATCGCTGGTGTTCAAAAACTTCTGGATAAAATTGCACTAGACAAAACCGACGAAGATGACATAAAGTTTAACGAAAGACGCTATTTTAAGTTGCAAGCACTAAGTGATATTCATTTTAATGAAGATTACGGCATCTACGACTGGGAAAAGGCACAAGCTAGTAAACCTTTACTAAGAAACCTCGCAATTGTTGCTTTGTTTCTATTGCTTTTAGGTTGTATTAATTTTATTAACCTTAATACTGCTCAGGCGACGCAACGTGCTAAGGAAATTGGCATACGAAAAACTTTGGGTAGCTCTAGGAAGCAGTTAATAGGTCAATTTTTGGGCGAGACGTTTATATTGGTAATGTTATCTGCAGTGCTGTCTCTGTTAGCTTCAAAATGGCTCATTACCGTATTTTCAGATTTTGTGCCAGAAGGCCTCGGATTTGAGCTGTTTAAATCACCCGTGATTATTTTTGGGATAAGTGTTTTGCTTGTTTTGGTAACGTTTTTATCTGGTTTTTATCCAGCGTTGGTACTTTCAAAGTATAATCCAGTTTCCGTTCTAAAGAGTCAAATTGCAGCTGGGGAAAATAAAGTTGGTCTACGAAAGTTTTTAACGGTTTTTCAATTTACGATTGCCCAAGTTTTTATAATTGGGACCTTACTCGTTGGCAAACAAATCAATTTTTTACTTACTAAAGATATGGGTTTTAAGACAGATGCTATCGTATCAGTTTTTAGTCCAAGAGCAGAAGGTGAGCTTGCTAAAAAAACCTTGTACGCAGAAAAGTTAAGGGCTATCCCAGAAATTAGTAAAATAAGCCTTGGTGGGCATCCACCAGCTTCAAATTCTATCAATTCAACTAATACCACATTTACAAATGGCGAAAATCAAATTAAATCTGAGTTGCAGTTTATATTCGGTGATACTGAATATTTAGACCTTTTTTCGATACAATTATTGGCAGGTCGTACTTTTCTAAATGATACTATTAACGAATTTGTGATTAATGAAACTTATAGTAAAATACTGGGCTTCAATAAGCCTGAGGATGCCATTGGTAAATTAGTGTCCCTTCACGACAGAGATGTACCTATTGTTGGTGTTATGGCAGATTTTCATCAACGTTCTTTAAAATCTAAAATAAAACCAATGGCTTTACAAGGTGATTGGTACAGAAAATATTTTTCACAGTATCAAGCTGTACACATAGCTTTTAAAAATGACTCACCAGAACAGTTAAAGCGTACCTTAGAAAAAATTGAGAGCGCATATAAGTCTGTGTACTCAGAAATCGAAGATTATAGGGTAGAATTTATGGACGAGACCATTGCTAAATTCTACAATCGCGAACAGAAAATTTCAAAATTATTGAATTGGGCAACAGGCTTATCTATCTTAATCAGTTGTTTAGGACTATTGGGCTTGGTCATTTATACCACAAATAGACGCATAAAAGAAATAGGTGTGCGCAAGGTTCTGGGAGCTTCATTAATGCAAATTAATACTTTGATTTGTAAAGAATTTTTAATTCTTGTTGCTATTGCGTTTGTCATCGCGGCGCCTTTGGCTTGGTATGGTATTTACAGTTGGCTTCAGGATTTTGCGTATAAAACAAGCATTAGTTTATGGATATTCTTTGCAAGTGGTCTAGCAATGATTGCTTTTGCCTTATTGGTCATGAGTTTTAAAACCATGCAGGCTGCAAATGCCAATCCTGTTAACGCTTTACGCTCTGAATAGTAAAATCGTCATCAGTCAAATTATAAGTCATGCTAAAAAATCATTTGAAAATTGCTTTTAGAAGCTTCTGGAAAAATAAACTTAACAGTTTTATTAATCTAGTGGGATTATCCTTTGGTCTAGCGGCTTGCACACTAATTGCTATGTACGTGTCACATGAGAAGAGCTATGACAGGTTTCACGAAGACTCCGACCGTATATTGAATTTGAAGTCTTATTTCGAGATGAATGGAAATCGTATTGGGATGTCAAGATTTAGCGCTATTGTTGCCTCAGAACTAAAAGATAAAAGCCCACACATTGAAGATGCGTTTCGTTATTTTACTAGTCAAGATCCAATTTCGATTAAAACAAGTAAGGCTAGCACTGAAATTTTTTACAATAAAAATCTGTTAGACGCC
>JBCCOJ010000053.1:0-17084 GCA_039025415.1 Bacteroidota bacterium
ATAACTAATAATCAGTTATTTAAGTCAATATTAATTCTAAACTTACAGAAATTGTATAGCTAAAGTTGTGTTAAAACGGTTTTAAAACACCACTATCGCATCATTCTAACTTCTATTTTTTTTAATAACCAAGAAAAACTCCCTTTTAATGCTTAAAACTTTAATTTTTCATGCTTATCCCACAACCCCCAGTAGGCACCTACATCACCTTCATCGCCAGTTTTCCATGACTCGTCAAAGGACGAGAAATAGAAAATTTCAATATTTGAACTTTCAGACCATTTTTGAGTATTTATGAAATATTTCATGGCGTTTATCTCCGATGATTCGGCACCATTCAGGCTTCCGCCTTCACTTGGCCAACCTGTTTCGGTAATGATAACTTTCTTTCCTCGACCAGCAACCATTGCTTGGTGATACATTTGTTGCATATGGTTAAGGGAGTGATCAATATGACAGCCTTCCCAATAAGGATAACAGTTTGATAATATAACGTCACTTATATCCACTAGCTCTGGATGTACTGTAAATTCATAATAAGCGTCCACATAACCAACCGTGACATCAGGTAGGGCTTCTTTTACCCGCTTTATGTAATCAAGTAATTCTTCAAGCGTTAAATCATTACGATAAAGCACCTCATTACCAACCGCAGCAATATCTACCATACCTTTTTGACCCAATTCAATCAGTGCGTTGATTTCTTTCTCATTATCCTCCTTATCACTTCCCAACCAAGCGCCGACCATTGTTTTTATGCCATGCTTTTTTGCATATACTGGAATATGCTCATTTCCTTCAATACAGGAGAATGAACGTATCCATTTGGCATAAGGCTTAAGAATTTTCACCCTTCGCTCCACCTGCCATTCTGAAATTGTGTCTCCAGGAGTCTGCCCATCTTCATACATGCTAAAGCAGATGCCATGCATTCCATTTTCTAAGGTTGCCCGCCAAAGTTCCTTAAGTTCGTCTAAATTATATTTACTGAAATCAACGCCCACATGTTGGGTATAATCAGCATTTTGTAATACGTAATCGTTTGCTCTTCTAAAAGACATTATCTGTTTTAATTTAATTAAAGTTTACCCCTTCTCGCCACGAGCTCTGCCTTAATTTCCTTGGCACGCGCTTCTGTTAAACTATATCTATACATTACCCAAATGGCTAATCCTGCGGTTAGAGACGGAATTAAAATATCTGCTATTCTAAGGTTGAACATTGTTTCAGCTGTTTGGGTTACGGCATCTTGATTAAAACCAACTATCTTTAATACTAGACCACCCAACACGAGCGCCAAAGCTTGCCCAAGTTTCACCATCCACCAATATATAGCTCCAAATGTACCTTCCTTTCTTGGCATACCATTTTCCAACTCATCCAAATCACATACATCTGCCGTCATACTCATCATTAATGTAAACAGGCCTCCTAAACCAAAAGCCATAAACGGAATGGGCATAAATATTAACCATGGATTTTCGGGGTTAAAGCCCCACCATTTTAAGATATAACCTACTATGGATATTGCAGTTGAAATTATGAACGCTTGTCGCTTTCCAAACTTACTGGCTAACCATGAAATAATTGGTATAACCATAAACGCTGTTACAACTGCTGTTATAGTAGAGAACCATGCAGGCCAGTTTCCTGCGGCTTCATAATCACCGTTAAACATGTAGAACACAATGATAAAAAAACTAAAGGAGGCTACAAGTTGAAATCCATTGAATACTAAAAAAGTAGCCCCACAGAGTTTCATAAAAGGTTTACTTTTAGAGACCTGTTTTATACCATCGACTAAATCCTTTAAGTTAGAAAACAATGTTTTAAAATTAATTTCTTTTCTGTTTTCCATCTTAGCAGAATCGATACCCTTACAAAAAATAGCAGGTAAAACCCCCAAAAGAATACAAATTCCACCTACGATAACAGATAATTTTCTAACGCCATTTGCTTGAAGGGTCTGAAGGCTAATTTTAGCCGTTTCTTCTTCTGAAAGACCCAATGCTGCTATTCTTGCTGTTTCTTCTGCAGAAACACCCAAGATATCCGGTGAGGCTATAATTACCCAAAACCAAGGTACCAACATCCAAGCAACCTGCCCAACGATTTGAGAAAATGCCATTAATCTAGTACGTTCGTTATAATCTGATGTCATTTCATAACCGAGACCTATCAAAGGCGTGGCAAACATGGTATTTCCAATTAAAAATATCATGGACAGTATTAAAAAATACCAAAAGTTATAAGTTTGGGAATTATCTGGATTGAGTTGCCAAAGCGCAGCAAATAATAAACCGCTCAAAATAGCGCCGATAAATATATAGGGGCGTCGCCTTCCGAATTTGGATTTTGTATTATCGGAAATAAACCCCATTATAGGGTCTGTAATAGCATCAAATATTCTCGGCAACCCTCCTAAAAGACCAGCCAAAAATGGATCCATACCAAAGGCAGTCAAAAGGAAAAACATAAAAATCCCAAGTGCACCCGGCAATAGGTTCAAAACTAAATGACCTGCTCCAAATGAAACCTTTTGACCAATTGGTACTCTATCTTCTGCTGGTGTAACTTCTTTATTCATAATCTTAAAAAATTTAGTTGGCTTATAATTGGCAGGTTAAATTTTGGGTATCACTATAGTTTGCAGTGCTTTGTCTTCAATTGACAAATTCACTGATTTATCAGCTAAGGTTAAATCCACCTGCTTGGTTACACCGCTTTCATTAAATAAAATTACCACGCAAGTTCCATCTGGGTTTGAAAATGCTGTGGACATCAAACTATTATCTGAGTTTTCAAAACCTATTCGTTTGGCACCAGGTCTGATGAATCTACTAAAATGTGCCATTGTATAATAAATGGGTGTAAAGTAGACCTCATCAAGTTCTGTATCAACAATTACGGGAGCAACGCACCAGTTCTCGAACCAATTTGGACCTCCTTGCCTATTTAAAACCATATTCCAATCTATCCAACCATCTACCCAATTGTTCATGCAACCAATTATATCCCTAGCGTATCGATTTACCGGGGCATACTTAGGATGTAAATGTTTATTCTCAGGTGAAGCCCAGTCCCAACCCCAGTCAGTTGCTTTCTTCTCCCAATACCAATCGTCGTTTTTCCATTTGGGGATTTCAGCATCCACACAACCTTCTGATTGTATTAAATGCTTGTTAGGCGATTTTTTATGTGCGTATTGAAGTGCCTCAGGAAAATAATCAAAAGTACTGGCATACCAATGCACGGCAGTACCATCAAAATATTTTGAGCTTTCCTCGTTCTCAAACATTACATCAACCCAATGTTTCAATTCTTCGTCGCGGTTTTGATCGTAGCCGAGAATCTTGACCTCTGGAGCATCCGTCTCTAATTTTGGCCCTAAGTGATTTTTCACAAAATGAGTCATCTCTTCGGCGGTAAAATGCATGCTTTCCCAATTATTGGAGTTACCTAGCGGTTCATTTTCTACTGTAAAACCCCAAATATCTATTCCTTCTGCCTTGTAAGCGTCTAGGTATTTCGAGAAAAACAGCGCCCAGGTGTCATAATATTTTGGGAGTAATTTTCCACCGACATAGCTATTGTTGTCCTTCATCCAGGGTGGGGCTGTCCAAGGTGATGCTAAAATCTTAAACCCATCTTCTGAAATCTCCATCGCATCCTTTATCATCGGTATTAAATCACCCTTGTCTTCTTGGATAGAAAAGTTTCTTAATCCCATATCGTCAGCAGCTGGTGCATACGAATAATTTGAAAGCGAAAAGTCACAGGAATTCATGTGAGTTCTAGTCAATGAATATTTTGCCCCATCCTTTCCAAAGTAGGCTTGAATCACTTCGTTCCTTTTTTCTTCTGAAAGTCCATTCAACAAATGTGCCGATGCTTCTGTAAAAGACCCTCCAAATCCAGTAATGGTCTGATACTTTTCCTCGGGCAGCAATTTTATCTTTACAGAATCTCCCGAAGCATAATTATCCATTACTCTTTCTAGTTTTTTGCCCTTAGCTGAAGTTTCATAAATTTCAACTTCAAGTCCAAGAGCGACATCTTTTTTTGAATCATTCTTACAATTACTCATAAGCAAAGTCAAACAAACACAAGCTAATAATGAAACCTTACACATGTAATCTTATTTTAATCATTAATGTTGATTTGCCATGATTTCTGCTTCAGTTGGCGGCACTAAAACATCTTTCATGAGCGCGTTTTTATCACCATTATAGGTTTTGACAATTTTATTACCATTACGCGTCAATCCTTCAAAAGTTCCGTTGTCAACTAAATCCCATATGACATATTTAGCTTCGCCATTGATTTTAAAAAGACCAAAATGATTTTCTGAACCACCTGGGTTAGCAGCATCTTTCCATTGCTCGTTAAAGGCCTCGAAATAAAAACAGGACATACCAGCTTCAGTAGTCCAATCTCTCATATGCTGATAATAAAGTGCTTCTTTATATTCATCGCAAGCTTTGGCGCCATTAGGACCATAAAATCCATTAGATGATGATGCCCAACCGGTTTCACCAATATGAATTGGTTTGCTTACACCTAGACTTTCCATATAATTTTTTACGCCTTCATATTGCGAAATGGCATAATTTTTCGCTCGCAGCATTGCAGCCTGAATTTTCTCCTCATCAGATAATCCAAGTTCACCTTCTGGCACTCCCCAAAACGTGGGATTGTAATGCGTGTCGTGCATTGGATAAGTATGCATTGATATAAAATCTACCGCTTTAATTAAACTATTTAAATCTTCGGTATGGTACTGCTCTTCTCCTCCACCCCAAGATGCAAAATTGTCTGAGCTTGTAATCCACAAGTCCTTTGGGAGTTTTCCTTCTTTCTTTAATTCTTGAAGATGATTAACCCACTTTAGAATCACATTTGGTTGAACGTAGTAGCTTGTAGCCCATTTCACCATTGCTTCATTACCAACTGCGATAACTTTTACAATATCAGGATATTGATTGGTCAACTCAACCGCCTTTTCTATTTGTGGTTTATTGGCTTCACTTTCTTGATTATGGTCTGGTTCTAGACCCGTCCAAGCATTTTTACAATCAATCCATGCCCCAAGCATAACGTACATTTCAAAGTCTGGATCCTCTTTTTTTAGTTGGGTTATGGCCTTTAAGATATTTGTAGCCTCGGGTAAATGAACCTTATAATTACGAAGCAGTTTAATGCCCATGGCCGATAATAATCTCATATCGTCTTTAAGCTCCTCAATAGTTGGCTCTATATCAAGCGATTTTTCCCGATAAGCACCAAATGAAATAGCAGGATAATCTGGATTGCCCAGAATATCTGCTGCGGTAAGCTCCTCTTTTTCTGTTTTCACGTCTTCTGATTGGTTATTTAAATCAACTTTCTTTTCCTGCTTACACGAGAAACATAAAAGAATTGCAAACACCAAAAATAGATTTGGTAAATAAAATTTAGAATTGTTTCTCATAACTATTATTTTTTAGACACAAATATGCTCTGTTATCATAACTCTAAGGGCTTTGACCTTATTCTCACGATTAAAAATTTGATTGCTTATTTCTTTATCGATTTCCAAATTATCTGAACTTATGGAATCACCATTGGACATCATGACTTCAATCCCAACTTTATCGGTTAAATGATAGACTATTGGCACTTGACAATAGGTGAAGGCTAGATTATTATTACTTAATTGAAGTGTCTGAGCTTTTCCTTTAACATCGTAATATTCAAAATCTTTAGCTTGGGTTAAAAACTCAGTTTTTCTTAGCATACTAGGATTAAATACCAGTTGGCCATCTTTAACAAAAACGCCCAACTCACCAATACGCGATAATATATCTTCTTTGACCTGCCCTGTCATTCCTGGCTGTTGAGCCCCCTTCCCAAAGGGTGTATGCGAATAAGGATCCGTAGGAAACGCACCATATAACTCAGGTGACTTGTGGACTCCTATCCCTTCGTTGATTTCGTAATAATGTTCCAACAATTTTCCGATCAAACTTTCGTCTTGATTTTCATCAATCGCACGATGGCAAACTTCCAATACCGCCAGTTGTAATTTCGATACCATATGCCAGTAGATAGAGCCTAAACCCTCGTATCCATAAAATGTTCCCGAACGGCCTGTAAATGCTTTATGGTTGAATACTTCTTCAAATATCTTCAGTAAAATATCCTTATCCTGCTCAACTAGAGGCTCATAATCTGTACCTTCAAATTGCTTAAAGGCTTGTTTTAGACTATCTGCGTTGTTAAAGTTTCCGTTGAAATGATAATCTCCATTGATATCCTTTTCTACAATTTTTGAATTGCTTTGCTCGACTAACTTCATTGCCAAACTTGACTTTTCAATAGACTGTTTTGGAATTCTGTTTCTTTCCATAAAGCCCTTCAATTCTTTATTTGGATATAAGAGATAACTGTATTGGTCTTCTCGGAAAAGTTTGCTTCCTTTCATACCGTCCAGAATCTCCAAACATGTTTTTGAGTCCAAATACCCAGAACTAAGTGCCGCTACCTGGCCTTCTAACATTTCCTCCAAGTATGAAATGGAAACCCCACCATCGTTTTCAACTGTCATTAAGTTGTAGGCGTGGAACATGTTATCAGTTCGTTTATTTAAATCTATGGAATGATCTAAATATTTTAATGCGACTTTAACCAATGTTATGACCTTATCTAGACCCAATGGTTCTTGTTTACCTGAAAAACCATTTTTGTAGATGTTGAGTCGATATTTGCTTGCTGATTCGCCTAATGCGTCCATGAGGTTGCGACGATCGGCATTTGAAAATTCTCCCTTCAACAAATCCTCATGGGATTCAAAAGCACTTAACATCGTAGTAAAAACCTCCATCAACTCTGAAGAGACATTTACATTGTCAATTTGGGCCTTCGTTAATATGGCCTCAAAATAATTGAGGAATCGTCTTAAATAATACAAAGTCACCATAGATACGCCATTGCCCACAAGTGCATTATTAGCGTCATTCCATTCAGGACGCTGGGTATTTAACCAAATACCGCCCTCAGGTATAAAATTTGAAAGCTTGGCGAGAACAGTTGCCAATATTTTTTCAATGAAGTTAACTTGATAAATCTCACCATCTTGAGAAGTCAATAAGGCACCATCTGCTCCAAGCACATCTCTTTTTGATTCAATTTCATGTTGTGAATCATCATCAAAATCAATGGTATCTTTAGGATTTTTTAGAATGTCCTCATAGCTTTTGATCCTATAAGGTACGTTTGCATAAACAAATAGCGCTTTATCAAAATAGTCCTCTAATTTACCTGGACTGTGATTTTCTATGAACTCTAGAAACTTAAGCAAATAGATGATTTGATGGTCACCCCAATAACCTATGTATGACCAAGGATCATCTGGCTCAATAACCTCCCAATCAAAACCGCCTTTGGTAACCCGATAAGGATTGTAGCCATCAAAAGTACTTGCATTTAAAAATTTATGAATCATGCTCTCCATAAACCCAGGATAAGCATGCGCTAAAGCTTCCCAATTTTGAAATATATCTCGCCAATTGCCTTCGTAATCCAAAATTTTAGATCCGTCTTCTTCATTGGTGGTATTTATTGAGAATTTATTCCAAGGACGACTTGGATCGCCATGCCGTCTGCTAAACTTTAGTGGCATGTATTCTAAACAGAGTCTTTTGAAGTTAGGGTCTGTACTTGATTCTGATAATTGTTTTAGACTTTGTAAATCAAAAAGGTAATCTTCACTTTCGAGTTTTGATTTGACCTCTTCAAATACTTTTGAATTTGCTTTTTTGATATAATTTTTAAAATCCCACTTTTCAATCTGATAATTGTTATCAAAAATACCGCCACGCATAATATTGAATAGCGTATTTGAAAAATGTCTTGCATCCCTTAAACTATCAGAAGATAGTTGGATTGCATCCGCACCAGCATTTAACATTACCAGTTGCTTAGTGCCATAATCAATATCTTCTTGCAATTCTTTTGCAAAATCTTGATGGGTCTTAATTTTATTGGCCAATTCAATAATTGCTGAATGACCTTGATTGACATTACCAATTAAATGCCAGTTATTTTCAGAATTAGCTTGAAGTATGATTTTGGAATTTACGAAATAAGCTCCTTTTTCTGCCTTAACGTCAACCTCTTGATGTAATGGGTTTCCATTTCTAAAAGCATCCAACTGAAGAGAGGATACCAAATAGGTCACACCTTCTAAACCTAACGACCAAGCAATATTGGCTTTTAAGGCCTCACTTGGCTCAGCTTTGTCAACAATTATGGCGCTTAATGCATAGATTCCCAGACCTACCGCCTCTATTAACTCATTTCTTTTGTAGGCATCCACTAGATTACTAACCCGCATCTGGGTTGCAGAGGGCACTCCAAAAGGGATAATATTTTGAAATCCATCTAGAACATCAATTTCTCTATTTCGGGTCGAGTGGTTTATGAGCTTTGACTTCTTTACAAAACCGAAATTATTACTCGAGTTCCATTCATAATTAAAGGTCAATTCTAAATCATGGTTTATCTCTTCAAAAATGACCTTGTTGCCAAAGGTGTTTTTGTATAAATTTCGACTAATATTATAGATACCTTCCCCACGAATGGAAAATGGTTCCCATAGTTTAAATCCGTCATCGGTGTAAACTCTAAATATGGACTTAGAACCAGTTATTTCAGTAGACTCTGTAATCTTATCATCGGTATAGTATGGAAAAAAAGCGAACTCACTATTTTTTCGACCTGCAGAAACACCACCATTGCTTGAAACAAATAACCAGTGATTTGAGTCGCTCACAATACTCATGAAAAAGGGACGCATTTCATCACTATTGCTTATCTTAAAAAAAGATTGGCCATCAACGATAACTTTATTTAGTGCAATTGCATTATTGTTTTGTAATTCTTTTTCCATTAAAGGCTTTTTAAAAAGTCTAATTATTGGTTCAGTTTAAAAGCTTGGTAAAAAAGGTCGAGTTATTAGTAGTTGCTCGACCTTGTCATTATTAAAATAAAATTATCAATTCAATTTTGTGTGATATTAAAATCATCAAAATAGAAAGTGACATCAGCTGGTGTATTTCCTGGATCTACATTTCCAGGTTTCACGACTAACATGGTATAGACGGTTTCATCAGAAGTATTTGGGAAACCATTCTCTGATAAATCGAAAGACATTTCGACCCATTGATTTTGCTCAGACAAAATTTGAGTATATGGTGCTGGATTACCAATGCTACCACCAGGGTTTGGAATAGCTACAATCTCCAATCTTATCTCTTGATTAGGCAATGTTGAATATACCTTAAAAGTTATTGTTGAATTGTTAGTAAATGTCCCAGTATTAAAAATATTCTGAAACCCTCCAAAGCCATTACCTCCCGCATCTTTGTTCAATTGATAGACGCCGCCAGAAGTATTAATTCCACCAGGAACAGGATTATCGATAATAGCTCGAGATTGACCGGTACCAAAAGACACATCAAAACCTTCACAACTCTCAAAATCTACTGGGAAGGAAGAAGCATCAGTAATCGTATCGCAATCACCGCCACCGCCTGAATTACCGCTATCAACGGTTAACCTAACGTCATCAATATTAACATCTCCTGCTTCTGCAGCTAAATCAAATAACACCCTAGCATTCGGTGCACCAAAATTAGCAGCCGTTAAAGTTACATCGTACCGAGTTGGGGTTGTTGTAATATTTACCGTTTCGGTGGTATTTGAAAAATCAGGTTCGCTCAAACCGATTCCAGCTATAATTGATCTATTCACGTTGGACCACGCCTCAAAGGACAATTCATAAGTTTCACCTTGGGTAATTTCCAATTTTTGACTCACGTTAATGGTAAAAGCATTACCATCTGGATCTGGGGTATCAATTGGTATTGAATAATAAGTGTCACCACTTATAGTCACCACTGGCGCAGGGTCATTATCATCAACTCCCTGTATCCACTCGGTGACGTTACCATTCATATCCAAGGTCTGAAAATCACCATTATCTAGCAATCCTCCATCAAAGGGTGGCGGTGGTGGTGTGCCATCTACTTGTTCGAAATCGTCCACAAAGAAGGTTCCTACGGCGTTTCCTGGGCCGTCAACGAACAGCACCATGTCGTTATAACTACCCATTGAAGACAGGGTAAAAGTCAATTCTTCCCATCCACTTCCACTGTGCATCTGTATATCTTCTACATCTGCAGCAGTACCATCCTCAAATTTTAGAAGTATAGGTAAGGCCTGATTTGAGAAAAGTTTAAATCTTATTCCCGATTGAGATGAAAAATCCACGGGCACATCAAGATTAAAAAATGCATTTTCAAATTGATTCCCAACGTTGGTAATCTGGCCAACCATACTTGGTTCTGAGTTAATACCCGAAAGTTCTGGATTGTCAACTACGGTAAACGAAACATCTCCAACAATCTTAGTCGCGTAGTCGATACCATTGCATTCAAAATCAATTGGTAGCTCCAAATCGGTAAATAAACAAGGTACATCGTCACTATTCAACTGGGCAATATCATCTAAGTAGAAGGTACCTGTCGTGTTACCAGGCCCGTCAACAAACATGGTTAGTCTTGAAAAACTAGAAGCGGAATCGAAAGTGAAATATATATTCTCCCAGCCAGTACCGCCGTGACTTGTAGGGATTTCAGTATCAGGACCATCGCCATTTTCTAATTTTACGAGAACGTCAATAGGCGATTGGGACCAGAATTTCATAGTTAACGATTTATCGGTAGTCAAATCAAAAGGAACACCTAGATCAAAGAAGATACCTTCAAATGCATTTCCGCTATTGGTAATTGCACCAACACCGCTTACAACATCATTTGCACCAGAGGCGTCTGGATTGTCAACGATTTCAAAAGATGCACCATTAAAGGCAGTAATATCATAATCTACTAAAGGATCATCAAAATTAATTGGAAGCGTAATATCCAAAGGTATCTGAATGGTAATTGTGTCTTCGAAAGTGTCAGAATTACCCGCATTATTTTCGGCAGTCAAAACAATTGTATAGGTGCCTGAAGGATAGGTCTTTTCTGGATTTACAACATTCGAACTTGTCCCATCTCCAAAGTCCCAAGTAAAACTGTCGGCATTCTCGGAGGTATTTATAAATCTTACTTCCCCCGTTTCCTCATTGATGGTATGGGTAAAAATGGCCTCAACAGTTGGAAGCGTTGCATCATCATCATCTTCGCACCCTGTAAACCAAATCGGGAGCATCAAAACGATTATAAGTTTTATTCCTTTGTTTAATAATTTCATTTCTTCTTATTTATTTTTTATCCTTTGGAACAGCTTTTTAAACCTAATCGGCGTCAATTAAAATTCAATAGAAACTGTTTCATTTTTTAAAGCCTTAACTAGTGTGGCCTTTTGCAAAAAGCCCTAAGCACGATTTAGTTTTACTATTGATATACGCGAACGTAATCAACCAACATAGTTTGAGGAAATACAGTATTTGCATCTGGCGGGCCAGGCAGATTGCCTCCGACAGCCAAGTTTATTAACATATAAAAGTCACGGTCATTAAATACCCATTCGCCCAAGCCGTCAGTCTCGTCAATCACATCATCTGGAGTTAGTTGATTATACAATTCATCATCCACATAAAAATTAATGTAGTCCTCTCCCCACTCTATACCATAAACATGAAATTCGTTATCCACTCTTGAATTTTGCAATTCAATCTTTTTGGATATCGACTCCCCCCCTGAAAATTCGGGGCCGTGAATGCTGCCAAAGATTTCAATAGGATTATCTCCAGTATTTTCCATGATATCTATTTCACCTATTTGAGGCCACTCTTCTCCGTCACTGTCATCACCCAACATCCAAAACGCTGGCCACATACCTTGGCCAAAGGGTAGTCTCATTCTTGCTTCAAAACGCCCGTACTTTTGTTGAAACAAGCCCTGCGTCTTTAATCTAGCAGAGGTATAAGTTGAACCTTGAAAATTTTCCTCAATTGCCGTAATCAACAAAAATCCATTTTCAACCTTGACATTTTCAGTCCGGTTGGTGTAGTATTGTAATTCATCATTTCCCCATCTAACTAAATTTTGATCTTCTCCAGTGCCAATATCGAATGTCCATTTTGTAGGGTCTGGAGCGCCATCAACGTCAAAGTTGTCTTCAAAAACTAAAACATCAAAGTTTGCAACTGTCTGGGTTTCGTCTGAATTACAGCTAACAATCACTAAAAGCCATAAAAAAACCAAACATTCTGTAATTTTTCTTATTTTCATTTTCATAGTTAAATTATACACAATAAATAAATTATTGAAGTTATTCTTGATAGAAGTAAATATTATCTAAAATAAAGTTTGGACCACCAGTAATAATAACAGCTCCCAAATTATCTTTTTGTGAAGCTAGGTCACCGGAGAGTGGGATTTCAAAGGAAGTCCATTCATTTACATTTAAAGCGGTCAAATCAATCCGAAAGTCCTTATCATCTCCTTCAGGAAACCCTGTAAACTGATTTGTTTCAATTTCTTGGTTAGCTCCTATATCTCTTATTTGAATGCCAATTTCCACATCTGTCTCTTGAACGTAAACATCAATGTGCATAAAACTTAATGCAGATGCATCGACGGTATTGTCAAAAATTATTCCAGTAAAATTGTTATTCGAATAAGATATAACAGATTCTTCATCAAATGTCAATAAGGTTGTTTGAGTAGTTGACCCACCAAATCCTGGATTTATATTTATAATAGTCTCGTCAGGATAAGTATCACTAAAAATTGATTTTACATTTTCAGCAGGCAAATCTGGGACAGGAGCAATTGGCAAAGCACCTGTGGCAGTAATTTGCAGCGATCCATCTGCTGCAACTCCATTAACACTTGCAGTTATCAAAGTGGTGCCAGCACCAATTACTGAAATTTCTCCATCGTTATCTATTATTGCGACAGATGTATCAGAGGAAGCAAAATCAAAATAAGCTTGAGTTAGAAAAACTGTAACATCTTGCCCAGAGGCCAAATTAAATACTTGACTTAAACCCCCAACAGATATATTTGAACCAACAAAACTATTTTGCTGAAGGTCAATTCCACCGAATACCGAAGGACGAGGTTGTGCAATAGTACCTAAATTTTCAAATCTTATTTCGTCCATCCAAAATGTATAACCTATATCGTCATTTGGATCAAAAGGTGTATTATTAACATCAAATGCACCAGCTGAGAAACGAAACAGGCCTCGTTCCTGTATTAATTTGGAAGCATCTGGGATAGGTACAATATATTTTTGCCAATCTGTGCCTAATGGAATATTTAGTCTTGCGACTTCAAATTCATTTGTTCCAAAGTCTGTTCCAAAACCAATGTCTCCTATTGTAGCGGTGGTTGAAGCTTTAGCCCAAAAAGTAAGCGCATCATAACCAGATAAATCCCTGCCCTCACCAGCATCCCTGAAGATGCCACCAACAAAGTTTCCATTTGGATTACTTGGTGATGGTACATCGATACGTATGGATGAGGTTCCCAGAAAAGCTTCGTTATCATCAGTACCAAAGCCTTCTGGATTTGCACCTGCTGCCGGATCAAAAGACTCAAAGAATTCCTGGGTCAATCCAACTGGATTATCAGTATAAACATCTGCGGTGGTTGGAAATGTTGCCAATACCGCTTCGTCTGATAAATCACGTTCACAACTTGAAATCGCCAAGAACATAAATAGTACGGCTGGGATACAAGTCTTGTTATAAGATTTAAATTTTCTAATCATAGCTTTTATTTTCCGATGTTAATATGAACGTAGGTCCTAATTTCCCATTCATCGCCGTTAGGGAATCCCACTGGACTTAATCTTGGTTCTGTCTCAAATTGCCCGAGAGGTTGTGTCGGTGCAAAGCGCGGCGAGAATTCATTCAACGAGCGCCACATGCCTCTAATGCCAATTGTAGTACTTGGGAGTATAAACCAATCAGGTTTACCCAATGATGTTGAAATATCCAACATGTATTGAACAGGGAAGGTCAGGTTGAAATCACGATGGTAGTCAAATGGCCCCCAATCGTTTATTTTTAAGTGGGTTTGAAACATGATCTTTTTGTAAATCACCCTAACATCTCCTCCAAAACGGTAAATTGTTCTTTGACTGTCACCACGACCTTGACCATTCCCGTAGTAGAAATTACCAACAAGACCTAAATCACGACTGGGTTTAGATACCATTCTTGAATGTACCTCCCACAGGTCAACCGCTGGAGCTGACTCAGGAAATGCAAAAAATGTTCGGTCTGCCTGAAAACCAATGTGCGCATCCATGGTTGTTGGAAGTCGTTGGTACCAAAATCCTAGATTCATGGCAAATTTAGCATCCTCGCTTCTATCATTATCCCATTGATACATCCAAGTACCAGGCGTAGGGTCGTAGGTAAATAGAATTTCACCTGCTGTTGCTTCACGATTGCCCTCACGTACGGCAAACGGGTCATCAATTATATTTCTTAACCTTCCAGGAGCATCAACCCCATTTGGCATAGCATCTACCAATGGTTTGCGCCACATGAAATTAGGTGCTATCTGAAAATTATCAAATGAATAAGTAAATCCTGCAAATACGTTGGTTTGATTGCCGCTACCCGAATCTTTTAGCTTCCAACCGGTAAAGGTCTGGGTGGCATCAAATCCTCCATTTGCAATCAAGCCCATAACGGCGCCTTGTGCGTAGAAATTAAATTTACCACCTTCATAGGTAAATTTGGCTTTTCCACCCCAATTATCACTACCCTGAATACGGTCCACAAAAACTTGACCATTTCTAAAATCCTGATAACCAATTCCGTTTAAAGGACTACCACTCCATAAACCACCTAACGTAATACCTACACTTCCAAATTCTTTCTCAATTGCAATCGCCGCACGCTCAGTTGGCCATGGCGGAATCACACCACTTCGAACTTGATTTTGATCTAAGACCCTTCTACCGGTTTCGTCAATCTGAACTTCGGTTTCGACATCCCTGTGATAAATACCAGTAACTTCATAACCCTTAATATTTTTGTGATACTTGAGAAGCGCTGTTGGATTTGCACCCCACCATAATTGCGGACCGAATGCAGCTTTAAAGCCTTTTAGTGCTCTTTTACCATCAATTTCCAAACCTAAAATTTCACCGCCATAGATGTCTAGATTTGGTCCATAATTGGCCTCAGGATACAATCCGAAAAAATCTCCCTCATACTGCCAGTGGTAATGATTGGTTCGATAAAAACCTCGCAAATCAAAATCTTCGGCATTCCATTCAAATTCGGCTTGGTAAAGATTTACTTGACGATTATTGTTATCTATAACTTCATCATCCTCATTAACTACAACTGGACGTGTAATAGACTCATAGAATATTTCGTTAATTGGATTTCTTGCAACGTTACCTACTAAATTCAGAGTTGCAGATGCCCTTACGTTTTCCGCAGGATTAGCCTCAACGCCAATAAAGTAAGACTGCATGTGATCAAAGCCCAATTGATTAGGAAGCGCCTCAGGGTCGGTCGCATCTGGATTATCTGGTGTTGTAATGAGACTTCCACCAGTATTAAAGGTAGTAAACTGCGCCGATAATCTGCTCAATTTGATGGCCTGACCGTCTTGACCTGCAAGTGCCGCTTTATCTCCACGTGCCCTTAGCATTGCATCAGTAAGGTTGATATTTTTGAAATAGTTCTCAATAAAGGCGTTGTCTACACCTTGCTCATATGGGTTTATTTGGTGTGCTTCTTTTAAAGCATAATAGGATGCCCTTGGATATAGCTGGTATAATCCCCGCGAATTTGTTGGTCCCTTAGCGCAAATACCAAACCATTCCTCGTTCATATTGTTTTCCCCAGGAGCTAAATCAATTTGATATCCTCCATTGCTCCAAGAGGCATTATTATCGTGAACATCAGCGCCCTCTCTATCATCAAAACCATACTTCCACCAACCATCACTAAATTGGAACGTAAAACCACCAATAGAATTTCCGGCTCCTCCCACACTTGAAGCATTCTGATAGATTTCTTTCCAGTTCCCTAAATTATAGTAGGCCTGTGCTTTTTGGTCTTCACGTTGTTCTTTGGCATTATAGGCATCAGCACCAAATTCCGTATAAACCAAAGCCATATCCGTTTTTTGTTTCACCACGTCGAAGAAATCACCAAATGAAACCCCACGGTAGGTATTGGCGCCATAAATGTCAACATCTGGACATTCCTCAGCAATGATGTCTATAAAAAGTACGTCACCATTACATAATCCAACTGGGCGATTAGGGTCAATGGCCTTCATAGCCAGAGCAGCCTCATTCATTAATCGATACATTGGGCGGCCCCTAGATTCTCCAATAAATGCCTTTTTCTCGTCATCATCTGGAAAATCCTCAGTTTCGGCACCCTGCCAAAATAATCCGTAATTATTCTCATTACCTAAAAGATAAAACAAAAGCCCAGGCGTATCTTTATACTCTTCGGCTAATTTGGTCACCTCAGACATTAAATGCTCTTCGGTTACAGGGTCGTCATATATCGTTACCGGCGTCCATACACCATCTAAGGTTAGCCCATAACGTCCAAACGAATGATTTAACATCGTGTATATGCCGTAATTTTCATAAATATACTGTATCCATCTAGCTGGGACACCAGTATATTGTCTTATCACGTTCACACCCATATTTCTTAAAAGAGACATTTCTGAATCTAGACCCGCCCGAATGACATCGTCTGATTTTTTCCAGAAGTTGGCATCAACGGTGTTTGTACCAATTGGAATATAATCCCAATTCATACCGTTAATCATAAACTCTTTACCATTTACCATCAAAGTCTTACCATTTTGGTCGGACTTTACATAAACGTTATCCTGCTGAGCGTAATGGACGAAATTCATGAGTGTGAAGAAAGCCACTAAAAATACGCGAAGAGATGTTTTGATCATCAATTAAAAATTAAATATTAGTGATATTTGAACTAGTGCAACTTTTTGGCTGCAAGTCTATCAATTGATTAATCCCATTAAATGAATTATCAATTGAACCAAACGCGTAGGGGTAAAATGGGG
>JBCCOJ010000054.1:0-16863 GCA_039025415.1 Bacteroidota bacterium
ATTTGACGCAAGAATAATTGATTTCCAAACAACCAATTTAAAATCTTATGCAATTAAAATCATTTCTCTCACTCTTATTAATCCTGCTGTTCTGTTCAGCTGGATTTTCGCAAGGTTCCACCGAATATACAGGCGGGATGAAAGTCAATCTTAACGAAGATGGCAGTAAATATTTTCGAATTATTTCATGGGCTCAATTTTGGGCGCAGTACTCAGATAATGACGTGGTCAATGAATTGGGCAATGAAGAAAGTGACCTTAATTTTTCAATTCGAAGGGCAAGGATTTTAATGTACGCCCAAATATCTGACCGTTTTCTCATACTTACCCATTTTGGTCTTAATAGTCAAAATGCGAATAATATGCACCCTGTGGGTAAAAGCGAAAGTTCCCAGCTGTTCTTTCATGACGTATGGGGTGAATGGGCCTTAAATAAAAGCCATTCCGTTGGTGGTGGTCTTCATTATTGGAATGGAATATCCAGGGCAAACAATCAAAGTACACTTAATATGCTCACCCTTGATAACAATCGGCAGAGCTGGGCCACCATTGGTTTGAGCGATCAGTTTGCTCGGCATATGGGTATTTACTTTAAAGGAAAATTTGGGAAGCTTCAATATCGTGTATCAGTTAATGAATCTATTAGGGATGGATTGGATGCAGATGGCGTTCCTACTGAAGATACTGCCACTTACAATGGTAGAAATATTTTAGGCGGTAAGGATGCAGGAAAGAATTATGCAGGATATTTCGATTATAACTTTTTAGACCAAGAAAGTAATTTCCTTCCTTATAAGGTTGGTTCTTATTTAGGCAGTAAAAAAGTATTTAACGTGGGTGCAGGCTTCTTTTATCAACCCAATGGAAGCGTGATTTTAGACGCAAGCGAAAATTTTCAAGGCGAAAACGTCTCAATATTGGCAGTTGATGCGTTTTATGATGCGCCTGTAGGAGACGCTGGTGGGGCCATAACCGCCTATGCTGTTTTTCAAAATAATGATTACGGAAAGAACTTTACCCTAGGCCAGACCTATGAAACAGGTTCAATGATATATAGTCACGTCGGTTACGTCATACCTTCAGAGAATGTAAATTTCAAGATTCAGCCTTACGTGTCCTATTCAAACCGAAGTATTGACGCCATTGATGATAACGCAAATCGTCTTGGTATTGGGGGCAACTTATATTTCAGTGGTCACCACTCAAAAATCTCCCTCGAATATTCAAATCTAAAATACGGTGACCTGGACGCAGTTAGCACTTTAACGCTACAGGCCATGATTTATCTATAATTCTAAAAACTTTTTATTATGTCTGAAAAAAAATCAAACGCAATGGCGTATTGGAAAGAGAATATCAAATACCTGGCAATTCTCTTATCGATTTGGTTCGTTGTGTCCTACGGAGCAGGGATTCTATTCAAGGATGCTTTAAACGAAGTGCGTCTAGGCGGCTTTAAATTGGGCTTCTGGTTTGCACAGCAAGGTTCAATTTATGTTTTCGTTGTCCTGATTTTCGTTTACGTCAGGATAATGAATCGCTTGGATAAAAAATATGGTTTTGACGAAGAATAGTCAATCCTAAAACTTAAAAAACGATTTAAGCCAATAATTGATAATCTGGTTGCTTATTGTTTTGAATCTTAACCCTCAAAAAATTAATAATTATGGATGTTCAAATGTGGACCTACATTTTAGTAGGATTGACTTTTACCCTTTATATCGGTATCGCAATATGGTCTCGAGCTGGTTCTACCAAAGAGTTTTACGTAGCCGGAGGTGGCGTATCGCCACTGGCCAATGGAATGGCTACTGCAGCCGATTGGATGAGTGCCGCTTCTTTTATTTCAATGGCAGGAATCATTGCCTTTGCAGGATATGATGGCTCGGTTTACCTTATGGGGTGGACTGGTGGTTACGTGTTACTTGCTTTATTGCTAGCGCCCTATCTTAGAAAGTTCGGTAAGTTTACTGTGCCAGATTTTATTGGTGACCGCTACTATTCCAAGACCGCTCGACTGGTTGCCGTATTTTGTGCCCTATTGGTTTCATTTACTTACGTTGCCGGGCAGATGCGAGGTGTGGGATTGGTATTTTCAAGATTCTTGGAAGTGGAAATTGATACTGGTGTTATAATAGGTATGATAATCGTTTTATTCTACGCGGTTTTAGGTGGAATGAAAGGTATAACCTATACCCAGGTGGCCCAATATTGTGTCTTGATTTTCGCCTTTATGGTTCCGGCTATTTTTATCTCAATCCAAATGACCGGAAATCCCATTCCGCAATTAGGTATGGGTAGTACTTTGGCTGATGGCTCCGGGACTTACCTCTTGGATAAACTTGATGGTTTGAGTACAGACCTGGGATTTGCGGCTTACACCGATGGTTCAAAATCGATGATTGACGTCTTCGCTATTACCTTGGCGCTTATGGTCGGTACGGCAGGACTACCTCACGTTATCGTTCGCTTCTTTACTGTAAAACGCGTGAAGGACGCTCGTAAAAGTGCGGGATGGGCTCTGCTTTTAATCGCCATTCTTTATACTACTGCACCCGCGGTTTCTGTCTTTGCGAAGACCAATATGATGGATAGTGTGGTAGGAAAAACCTATGAGGAGCAACCAAAGTGGTTAAAAAATTATGAGGATATTGGTTTGATTGCCTGGAGTGACAAAAACAACGACGGCATTTTACAATACGGTCCTGGAAACGCTTTTAAAGAAAATAAAAATAAGCCCTTATTTGATGAAAAAATAAGGACTGAAGTTGGGAATAGAAAAACTACTAACCCAGATATGACCGTAGCCAATGAATTATACGTAGACCGTGACATTATGGTATTGGCGAATCCTGAAATAGCCAACTTACCTGATTGGGTCATTGCATTGGTTGCAGCTGGTGGTCTTGCGGCGGCATTATCCACTGCAGCGGGATTATTATTGGTGATTTCTTCATCAGTGTCCCACGATTTGATTAAAAAGGTAGTCAACCCTAAGATATCTGAAAAAGGAGAATTAGTAGCTGCGCGTTTGAGTGCTGTTGGTGCCGTATGCGTAGCAGGATATTTTGGTATCAATCCACCGGGATTTGTGGCAGCCGTAGTAGCCTTAGCGTTTGGTTTGGCGGCGGCGTCCTTTTTCCCCGCTATTATTCTAGGGATTTTTTATAAGAGAATGAATAAGGAAGGAGCAATTGCTGGAATGGTTGTAGGAATTGTAACTATGTTGCTTTATATGATTAAATATAAACTCGGCTGGTTTGACGATGGAGTAGTACCTGGTAAAGAAGAATGGTGGTTTGGCATCTCGCCCGAAGGTTTTGGAAGTATAGCCATGCTTATAAACTTCGTGGTGAGTCTTGTAATCTGTCATTTTACGACTGCACCACCAGATGAGGTACAGGAAATTGTTGAGAACATTCGTATCCCGAGTGGAGCAGGAGAGGCGATTGACCATTAAGAGTTTTAAAAAATTTCAAAATGACATCGGTCTCGGCACCGAATAATTAAAAAGCATCCTCGTTTCGGTTTAATTTTAATGAGGATGCTTTTAAAAACTTAGATAAGTGTTATCATAATTAGGCTATTTTTAATAAATTCAATGCAGAATATTAGATTTTTAAAAAGTTGAAAAAAAGGCATAAACAAAAACTACTTATAGTCTCCATTGGTTTGGTAGTTTGTCTTAATGTTCCAATCATCTACATCTTTAATTTAAAGTCCGCAATTTTTGGGATACCGGTTCTATATGCTTACATATTCTTCATTTGGTTAATCAGCTTAATTATAACTTTTACGGTGATTAAAAAGCATGCCTAATTACGCCATTGTACTTGTAGTAATAGCCTACCTAATCTTACTTTTTGCAATTGGTATTTGGGCCGAAAAGAAATCATCATCCAAATGGGTAAGTAATCCTTGGGTTTACGCATTATCCTTAGCTGTGTATTGCAGCGCTTGGACCTACTATGGTAGTGTTGGCATTGCTGCCACAGACGGAGTTAGTTTTCTAACTACCTATTTAGGTCCAGTGATTGCTTTGCCAATATGGTTATTAGTATTAAAAAAGGTTGTTTTGGTATCTAAACAGTATCAGGTTTCAAGTATAGCAGACTTTATGTCGCTTCGATACGGTAATAATCGTTCGATTGGTGCGATAGTTACGATTATTTGCGTTGTTGCGGTATTGCCTTACATCGCGCTTCAATTAAAAGCGGTGTCCGAAACCTTCAGCATACTCAGTAATGGTGCCAGTAGCAAATCACTCTTTACAGATAGTACGTTTTATATCGCCATTTTATTGGCCGTCTTTGTGGCTTTGTTTGGCACTCGTGCGACCGATGCTTCACAGAGACGTAGTGGTTTGATTTTCACAGTGGCCGTTGAAAGTGTTATCAAATTAGTGTTCTTCTTGATAATAGGTATTTATGCAACGTTCTATCTTTTTGATGGCACAGTGGATATTTATAATAGAATATCTGCGTTGGATGGCTTTGAGAATTTAATCACCTTTTCTAATATTGAGTCGACCATTAATTGGTACTTTATGATTGCATTGTCCTTTTTTGCAATCTTTTTGTTGCCTCGTCAATTTCATGTAGGTGTTGTTGAAAGTTCGTCGAGCAATTATTTGAAAAAGGCCAGCTGGGTCTTCCCATTGTATTTATTGTTGTTTAATGTATTTGTCATTTTTATCGCATGGGCAGGGAAATTATTGATTAGCGGCGACTTAAATCCAGATTATTATACACTTTATTTGCCCTTAGAACACGGTCATAAAATTCTGGGGCTCATTGTCTTTTTAGGTGGGCTCTCCTCGGTCATTTCAATGGTGGTCATCAGTACACTTGCACTTAGTATAATGATTAGCAACAACCTGATAATACCTTATGGTTTACTAAAAACCTTTAAAAACACAGATGCTAAACAAAATGCCCAATTGATAAAAAACATTAGACGCGTTGCTATTTTTATTTTGATTATTGGTGCTTATTTTTTCTATCTGAACTTCAATATCGAGCTTTCGTTGTTTAGTATTGGCTTAGTGGCATTTGTAATCATTTCCCAGTTGGCACCGGCTTTTTTTATTGGTCTATACTGGAATCGCGGGAGCGCCTATGCCGCGAAGGTCGGCATAACTGTAGGGTTTCTTGTCACTTTTTATACGCTTATATTGCCCTTTGTTGCAGATGTCTTTTTTGCGGATAATAGTTTTACTGAAAACGGACCTTTTGGTTTGGCATTGCTCAGGCCCTATCAACTTTTTGGTCTTGAGTTTATGCCACCCGTGACACATGCCTTTTTCTGGTCAATGCTTTTTAACACATTATGTTACTTGACGTTTTCAGTGATTAGAAAAGGAAACTACAGGGAACGCAACTATGCCGAAATGGTTGTAAATGCATCCAGTTATAATAGTATGCAAGAAAGTGCATTCGTTTGGAAAGGAAAGGCGAACAAATCTGATATAGAACAAGTCTTGATACGGTTTTTAGGGGAAAAAAGAACAAAACGAGCCTTGGGTCTTTTTAATAGGAAATATAAAATCAACCCAGAAACCAATGAAGCCGATTCTCGATTGATTAACTTTTCTGAAAAGCTGCTAACAGGTTCTATCGGTGCTGCCAGTGCTAAAATAATGATTGCAAGTGTGGTTAAGGAAGACCCTGTTACCCTGGTTGAAGTACTAAACATATTGGAAGAGAATAAGAAAACAATTTCTGAAAATAAACAATTGCAGCAGCAATCGCACGATTTAAAACGTTTGACGCAACGTCTTAAAGATGCAAACACCCAACTACTGGAAAAGGATAAGCAAAAGGACGAGTTTTTGGATACGGTGGCGCACGAACTAAAAACACCCACAGCCTCAATTAGGGCTGCGAGTGAGGTGATTTCAGATAGTGAGGATATGCCTGAAGAATTAAAGCGCAAGTTTCTTCAAAATATTGTTAATGATGCCGATCGCTTGACAACGTTGATCACGAATATTCTTGATTTGGAAAAACTGTCTAACGGGCGGGAAATTTTAGATATGAAAATCAACGCTCTTCAGGAAACATTGAGAAAAACCATTGAAGGGATATATCATCTTGCTCAACGAAAAGGGGTAAAAATAATTTTTGATGATTCAAATCAAATTCAGCTTGAATATGACGAAGATCGAATGATTCAGGTGTTCACCAATATTTTAAGTAATAGCATAAAATTTGTAACTCAAGATACAGGCCAAATTAAAATTTCAGTCACTGAACATAAAGACCTTGTTAGTATTTCTTTTGAGGATAATGGAAAGGGTATTCCCGAAAATGATGAGGACTTTATTTTCGAAAAGTTCTATCAGTCCAATAATCAGAATGTGAAAAAACCTACTGGTAGCGGCATGGGGCTAGCCATAAGCCGACATATTATTAAAGGTCATAAGGGAAAAATTTACTTAGATAAAGAATTCAAAAAAGGTGCAAGATTTGTAGTCGAATTAAAAAAGCGTCATGAAGAAGTTATTAATAGTTGATGATGAACCAAATATCGTCATGTCTTTGGAGTATGCCTTCAAGAAACAAGGTTATGAAGTTTTTATAGCTCGCGATGGGCAAGAGGCATTAGCCATTATAGAACAAAACAGCCCAGATTTAGTGGTCTTGGATATAATGATGCCTCAAGTTGACGGATACGAGACCATTACTGCCATTAAGAATAATGAGGAGTTGGCGAACACAAAAGTCATTTTTCTTTCGGCTAAAAGTAAGCCTGAGGATATTCAAAAAGGTTTGGACTTAGGCGCGGACCGATACTTTACAAAGCCATTTTCGGTTAAAAAATTAATTGCAGAAGTGAATGCACTTTTGCAGAACTAAAACTAAAATAAAACTAAAACTATAGTCATGAGTAATTACCACATCAAGCATTTAGAAGAATACTGGCAAGTCTATCGTAAATCAGTTCGAAATCCTGAAAACTTTTGGGAAGAAATAGCAGAAGAACATTTTTTATGGCGAAAAAAGTGGGATAAGGTGTTAAGCTGGGATTTTGAAAAACCAGAAATCAAATGGTTCGAAGGTGCAAAACTTAATATCACCGAAAATTGTATTGATCGCCATTTAGCCTCACGGGCCGACAAGACCGCAATTTTGTTCGAGCCAAATAATCCAGACGAAGAAACCGAGCATATTACCTATAGAGAGCTGGATATACGTGTCGGTAAAATGGCGAATGTACTTAAATCCCAAGGCGTTGAGAAAGGAGATCGCGTTTGTATTTATTTACCAATGATACCAGAGCTTGCGATTTCTGTTTTGGCCTGTGCTAGAATTGGTGCGGTTCACTCAGTGGTGTTTGCAGGATTTTCTGCAACCGCATTAGCGACGCGTATTAATGATTGTGATTGTAAAGTAATTATTTGTTCAGATGGGGGATATAGAGGGAGTAAGACCTTAGATCTTAAAAGCATCGTAGATGAGGCCTTAGAAAATTGTTCAGGAATTGAAACATCATTGGTTGTCAAAAGGACTGGCAATGAGGTTGATATGAAGGAAAATCGTGATGTTTGGCTAAAGCCCCTATTTGATCAAGCCGAAGACTATTGTAAAGCGGAATTGATGGATGCCGAAGATCCCTTATTTATTTTGTACACTTCGGGATCAACTGGTAAACCGAAGGGCATGGTTCACACCACTGGTGGATATATGGTTTATACGGCGTATTCATTTAAAAATGTTTTTCAATATCGGGAAGATGATATTTATTGGTGCACGGCAGACATTGGTTGGATAACTGGACACAGTTATATTGTTTACGGGCCATTAGCAAATGGTGCAACCACGGTAATGTTTGAAGGCGTACCATCATATCCTGATTTTGGCCGTTTTTGGGAAATTGTGGAAAAACACAAGATCACTCAGTTTTATACAGCTCCAACGGCAATCAGGGCTTTGGCCAAAGAAAATTTAGAATTTGTTGAGAAGTACGATTTATCCAGTCTAAAAGTATTGGGTACGGTTGGAGAGCCTATCAATGAAGAGGCTTGGCACTGGTATAATGATCATGTTGGTAAAAAAACAAGCCCAATTGTTGACACGTGGTGGCAAACTGAAACTGGAGGTATAATGATTAGTCCGATACCCTATTCAACCCCAACCATACCTACATTCGCAACGTTACCTTTACCCGGAATTCAACCTGCCCTTATGGATGAAAACGGGAAAGAAATAAAAGGTAACCAGGTTGAGGGCAGATTGACCGTAAAATTCCCCTGGCCATCAATGGCACGGACAATTTATGGTAATCATCAAAGGTATAAGGACACTTATTTTTCAGCGTACAAAAACATGTACTTCACTGGTGATGGGGCTAGGAGGGATGCTGTTGGCTACTACAGGATTACCGGTAGGGTGGATGATGTGATCATTGTAAGTGGACATAATTTAGGAACAGCACCAATTGAGGACGCCATCAACGAACATCCAGCAGTGGCTGAGAGCGCCATTGTAGGATTTCCACATGACATAAAGGGAAATGCACTTTACGGTTATATTACCTTAAAGGAAACCGGAGAAAGTCGGGATCAAGATAATCTTCGAAAGGAAATCAATCAACTTATTGCAACCAGAATAGGGCCAATCGCTAAATTGGACAAGATTCAATTTACTGAAGGCTTACCTAAAACACGAAGTGGAAAAATTATGCGCCGCATCTTAAGAAAGGTGGCGAGCAAAGACACTGGAAATTTAGGGGACATAAGTACCCTATTAAATCCTGAGGTTGTAGAAAGTATTATGAAAAATGCGTTGGTATAATAACCTATTCTGCAAAAACATTTAGCGTGAATCTTAAGCTCTAGCTGATTATCGGATTTTAGCTTTGATGAGTTACGGTAGTTCTTAGGTCGACCCTTGATTTTCAGCATTACATTATGATGAAAATCAAGGGTTTTCCTTTTTGATACTTTGGAGTTTATTTCAAATTATCTAAAGGCGATTAACTATCAATGCCTTATGGCAAAGTGACCTTTAACTTCAAATTCAATATTGTCTTTTCTTACTGTTGCGATATACCAATAATCAGTTGCTGGCAACTCTTGGCCATTGAAGGTGCCGTCCCAACCTTCGGTAGAGGATGATAGTTGTTTGAGTAACTTACCGTAGCGATCAAAAATACTAATCGTTGTTCCAGGTAATGTTTCAACCCCGCTAATGTGCCAAGTATCGAAAAAGCCATCGCCATTTGGAGTCATGAATTTAGGGGCATCAATCACAACGATTTCCTTGGAAACCCTGGCGCATCCATTCAAATCAATTATCGTCAAAATATGATAACCTAAAGCTACATTTTCAAAAACGTTAGATTCTTGTGGTTCTTGGTCATCTAATTGATAAAGATAATTTCCGATACCGGTTACCGTTACGGTTACGTTATTTGGGTCTGAAAAGTCAATCACCTCAGTAAATTCGATATTTGCTGCTTCAGATTCTATTACCTCAAAAACCTCTGTAGTTTCACATCCAAATGGTGTCGTTACGGTTACTGAGTAAGTACCCGGTTCAATAATTTCAATTTCGGATGTACTTTCATTGGTTGACCATGAGTAGAAATCACCTGGAATATTTGTATCTGCAGATACAACTAACGGAAGGTTTTCTAAACAGATAACCTGGTCACCTATTTCTAAAACAGGCCTTGCATAAACAAAGATGGTAAACTGGGAAATGGCATAACAACCAGTTCTGTTGTTTTCAACCCTAGCGTAGATAACATCGCCATCCATCGCATCATGACTTTCAGGATTGATTCTTGAAACATCTTCCTCTGCAAAAACGAAATCCGTATAATAGGTAACCGTAAAATCATTAGGGTTTTGGTTTCCTAATATTTCAGAGTTTTTAAGCGAAAGGGTAACCTCAATAAATCCGTCAAAATCATCATCGCAGGATTCAATATTATCGGCTTCATTGGCAACTGGTGGCGGATTAACACTCAATTCAAAACCGTGTATTATAAAACAACCTGTTACTGTAGAATCCGCACGCACAAATAATTGATCACTAACGGTTGTGTAATTATACACACCGGTTATTTCATTTGTGATATTGAGGGCGTCCTCTTCAGAAGTAAAATATCTTAAAGTTATATTTTCTTGAGATTGGAATATGGCATCGTCAATTTCACCGATTTCCAATGAATTATCGTCATTCTCACAAATTTGATAATTATCAATTAAATTTATTGATGGTGGTAAATTAACAATGAGTTCTAAAGGTAACGTCACATTACAATTAGAAAGTGAATTCTCTATCCTTATATAAACAGTCTGTGGATTTGATAGATTCGTATAGTTTGTAGGGTCGGTAATCTCGTTCTGATTCAATTGCGCATCCTGTTCGCTCTCGTAATATCCTAATTCAATATTATCCTGTCTTACATCCAGAATATCGATTTCAGAAACGGTCAAATCGAAAACGGTTATACCATCGTAATCATCATCGCATTGCTCAATTGGTGCTGGTGCATTTACCCCAGGTGCTGCAACGACATTCAAAACAAAAGACGTGTACGATTCACAAATTGAACCATTATTGACTCTGGTAAATATTTGTTGAGGATTTGTGGTGTTTTCGAAAATGAAATCAATTGCATTCTCATTATTTAAAGCGTCCAACTCTGAAGTGTGAAATGTGACTTCTTCAATATCAGGAATTCCGTCAGTGATTTCCGCAAGTTGAATGTTCAAATCGAAAGTAACGCTACCATCATTTGAGATGTCATCACAAACAAATATATCTGTAGCCTCATTAAAATCAGGGTTTGTGCCTACTTCTATCGGAAATGATGATACACTATAACAGCTAGGGTCTGTTATATTTTCAACCCTAACATGTATAATTTGCGGATTTGATGAGTTGGTGTAGATTTCGTCCTTGTCAATAGGATTGTTATTATTTTGGGCGTCATCTGCGTTTTCAAAATAAAATACTTGCTTACCTGTTTGGTCGCCCAAAATTTCAGCATCCTTTAATTGGAATATGAATTCGCCAATGCCATCATCACCGTCTTGACAAAACTTGAAAACCTCAATGGGATTGATGATTGGAAGACTATTTACAACGACGTTGAGCGGCTCTAGACTATAACATCCGGTCACCGTACTTTCAATCCTAACCGTAATAACTTGCGTACTAGCACTAAATGACGAAGTATTTGGGATGGCATTATCATTATTTTCCGCATCTTCGAGTGACGTGTGAAATGTGATATCAAGATTTGAGGTGTCGCTAACTATTTCGGGTATTTTAGCATCTAAATCAATTTGAGACACCCCGTCTGAATCACTATCACAAATAATAATTTCAGAGGGAGTTTCAGAAATAGGAGCTGGCAACACTTCAACCTCAAATGAACCGATACTGGTACACCCAGTTTCATTGGTTGTTAAACCAAACCAAAACTCTTGCGGGTTGCTTTCATTTACATAGTTTAAGTCAACGGCATTTTCGTTATTCTCTGCATTTTCCAAACTCAAATAATAAGTTACACTTAAATCTGTACTATTTCCAGTTATAAGTTCATTAAACTGATTAAGATTCATTTGGGTAAATCCATCTTGGTCCTCGTCACAAACTACTTGTAATCCAATGATTGGTGCCTCTCCAACCGGATCAACAAAAAGACCGATTTCGGCAACCTCTGAACAAGTGGGGCTGGTTAATGTAATATATAAAGTCTGCGGATTAGAACTTGGGAAGAACGGAACACTGGTATCTATTGCTCCAATATTGTTATCCCTATCTTCTTCAGATAAATAAAAATCTATCGAAACGTCCTCAATATTATTAATAATATCTATGGTAATTTGCTCTAAATCAAAAGGCTCATTACCATCATTTTCGGGGTCACACTGGGTGAATTCTCGGATATCGGTTCCAGTAAGCAGTAAATTGGTATGTATTTCAATGGCGGTGTAAGACGCACAACCTGTTGTGTCATCAGTGACTCTGATATAGACCACACTTTGGTTGATTTCCGGATTTGGATAAGCGGTTTCATCTTCTATTGGATTTGTGCCATTTTCTGCATCCTCCTCAGTTTCATGAAAAGTAATCGTGACTCCAGTTAAACCCTCCAGAACATCATCGATAATCTGGGTAAGGTCAAAATCTGCGAAGCCATCTAAATCAGCATCGCAGGCATCGATTAAATGTCTTTCGGTATTGATTACTGGCTTGTCTTGGATGTCAATATCAAGCGTCGTAATAGAAGAACATCCGGTAGCAATATTGGTAACCCTTACAAAAACCTGATTGTTATTATTATCATTAATGTAGGGTAATAGAATCGCATTTTGACCGTTTTGGGCATCTTCAGCGCTTAGATAATAGGTTACGTTTAATTCTGGATTTCCTCCAGTTATTTCGTCATCTTTAATAGACAAATCAATTGTTGCATTACCGTTATCGGCAACATCGGCACAAGCCACCAGTAAACTTGGTGTATTGATTGCTGGTAAATCATGAACAATCAAATTAAAACTGGAGTAAGCCAAACACCCGTTGTTTTGATCTTCAATTCTTACAACTATTGGTTGTGGATTTGATGTATTCTGAATTGGTGATGTTATGGCATTTGAATTATTCTCTGCTTCATTTTGGCTATAATGGTAAGAAATCAAATAGTCTGAATCTGGGACTGTGGCTAAGGCTTCAGTTGTTTTTGTAGAAAGGTCAAATGTTTCAACCCCATTTGAGTCATTATCGCAAAGTTCATAATCTGAAATGGCATCAGCCGATTGGGTTGAGCTCAAGGTCACTTCAATTTCATCTTCAATGGTACACGTAGAACCTGCTAAGGGTATGTCAATTTGTATTCTATAAATGCCGGTTTCCGTGACCGTCAATGCTGAACTGTCTGCGCCATCAATTAAATTATTATTGAAATACCAAGAGTATTCTGCCTGGTCGTTTGCAATACTCCCCTCCAAATCCACTTCAGCAGCACAAGTCTGAATGTCTTCACCTAGATTTACTTCGGCATTAAAGCTATTTCCCTCTATAAAAACTGCAGAATCATAATTTTGATCGGTTTGGTCTGCGATAACCAATTTTATGGTGTATTCAGTGTAAGGTGTAATGTTTGCAGTAGCCGTCATTACTGTAGTTCTACCATTATAATTGGTATCACCGACGTTAAAGCCTTCAAAGAACTCTTCATTTACACCATCACAGAAACCTATAATATCGGGGTGTACCGTATTGGTATTTACGGGAATGTTTGTCCCAGGGATTAATGCTATGTTTTCGAATGGACTATTTGTTCCAGCTTCCTTGATTAAAAATGCAAAGCCATCTGAGTATTCACAGGGAAAATTACCGAAATACTCTTCAGATGCTAATATATAATTGAATTCTAACCTGTTTGTAATCGAAATAAAGTTAAATTCGATTGAAGTAGCGTTTAAGGTGCCAGAAATACCAAGGGCTTCCTCCAAATCTGGGTCGGTTAACCAATTTTCATCACCTTCATTTAATATATCATTGTTTTGACCATTTCCGCCAGACATTGGATTTCCTGTTGAAAGCATGATTCCGTTGTCAAATGGAAAATTTGAATTACCACTCTCAAAGTAGGCGAAACTATTAAAACCGTAATCGGTGCCATTTACTTCTGAGGCAATGTCTGAAATTTCTACACAACCAACCACTAAATTATTCTCAACCAATTGCTGAGCAGTGTATGAATTATTGACATTTATTTGTTGAGAATTGGAGTAAAATCCAAAAAGACAAAGTATTACGACCAGGGTCGAGTAATAATTTTTCATGTTTAAGCGGTTAAGTTTAGTGAGGCAGGAGATAGAAGCTTGGGGCTTAAATACCTACTGACTTTAAATCTAGATCAATGTAATAGTTTATTAGACGAAATACAAAAAAATACGATGAAATACGTAAATATTTAACAGTTATTCAGATAAATTCAAATTTTCAGTCAACTTGTAGCGGATGTGGATATTCATACGAAAATTAAATCAATAAAAAAACCAACAGCGCAAACTGTTGGTTGAAGATCAAGATTCTATACTGTAAATGTTACTTTTGATTTTCTAAATCATCGCTTACAGTATGTGATGTTTTTACAATTCTAGACAAAGCTTTCATGTTTTATAATTTTGGCTGAATTAAAGACGAGTTCTATAACGTCGTTTTCCATTCCATGAATTACTTCTTGTCTGCTCAAGTGTACCTGATAATTGATTGCTGTTTAATGTTCTCATGATTTTTGATTTAGTTCAATTTTGCAAATGCAAGATTGAGTTTTGATTGATGAATATTTTGATTGTTCTATTATAAAGACGATGAAGTTTGATCGTTGTTACACTTTACAATCATTTTTTGAATTCAATCATGACATAAATTCCTGTTTTTGAATTAGTTATACTGACATTTTGTCAATATTATCTGATAGCTTGTCAGCTTTTGAGTTTGGTATTTCATTTGTTCATAAATGGAAAAATAAGTTGAATTTAAAATCAAATAGTAATGAGTATTATAATAAAATCACCAAAAAACGGAAGAGAGCTTTCAACTCGAAAAAGCTTTACGAATTTACCAAGTATATCCTCGTGGGTTGATGATGTTTTTGAAAATGGACTAGGAACCGGATTTTTGTCAAATTTCAATACCGGGATGACGTTGCCAGCTGTAAATATTAAAGAAAATGCTGATAGTTTTATCTTGGAATTAGCAATTCCAGGGATGAAGAAATCTGATTTTGATATTGACGTTGATAATAAAGTCCTATCTATTTCATCTGAAGTAAAAACCGAAGATAAAACCGAAGATGAAAATTACACGAGACGTGAATTTGGTTATTCGTCATTTAAACGAACATTTACCTTACCAGAAACTGTAAACTCAGATAATGTAAGTGCAAGTTATGTAGATGGCATTTTAGAAATTACTTTACCTAAACGAGAAGAGGCTAAAGAAAAGCCAACTCGTAGAATTGAGATTTCATAATAAGTAAACGTAGTTTTGTAACAATAGGGAAATCGTATGATTTCCCTTTTTTTATGCATTAAACCTAAAGGGTGTTTTTCTTTCTCATTCCAACTCGAGGAGAGTCTTTTTTTACAATTCTTTATTTCGGTAATTTTGCAAAATGATATATTCAAAGATTCCGCTTGCCCAAACCGTTGTTGAACTTTGTAAGCAGAAGGGTATTGCCCATATCGTAATTTCCCCCGGTAGTCGTAATGCTCCTTTGACCATTGGCTTTAGTAACGATAATTTTTTTAAGTGTTATAGTATAGTTGATGAGCGATGCGCGGCTTTTTTTGGAATGGGAATTGCCCAGCAGACTCAAACACCAGTTGCATTGGTTTGTACGTCGGGAAGCGCTTTACTCAATTATTATCCGGCGATTTCTGAAGCCTTTTACAGCGATATTCCCTTAGTCGTTTTGTCGGCAGATAGGCCGAAGCATTTATTGGAAATTGGAGATGGCCAAACTATAATCCAAAAGAATGTATACGATAAGCACGTCCATTATTCAACCGATTTAAAAGTTGACTTAAAAGATGAACATCGACTAAACGAAAAAGAGAATATTCCCCTGATGAAAAACCTTGAAAATAAGATTGAACGTTTTCTCGGCATTCAAAAGAGTATTCAAAAATTCAATGAATCTGAAATCAATACCGCATTGAATTTATCGGTTATAAAGCAAGGTCCAGTTCATATCAATGTGCCTTTCGACGAGCCACTATACGATGTATTGGAAAAGCCAACGGTAAAACCAAAACTGAAGAAGATTGAATATAATTTACCTAAAATTGAAGCCAACGAAATAAAGTATTGCGTTGATGAATGGTACGCTGCAACCAAAAAAATGGTACTTGTTGGCGCACTCCAGCCCGGAGAAATTGATATACAGTGGTTAGATGAACTTGCTAATGATAATAGCGTCGTCGTATTCACCGAGACTACCAGTAATATTCAGCATCCTGATTTTTTCGTTAGTATTGATAAGATGATTGCCCCGATGAAAGAAGATGATTTTCGGCAGTTGCAACCCGACATTTTACTAACCTTTGGAGGGATGATCGTTTCAAAAAAGGTCAAGCGATTTTTAAGGGATTTTCAGCCCAAACATCACTGGCACGTTGATGAGAGAAAAGCAAACGATACGTTTTTCTGCCTGAGTAAGCATATAGAGCAGAAACCAAATACGTTTCTTTCAGAGTTTTTACCTAAGATAAGCCATACGGCAAAAAGCCGGTATTTACCAACATGGATTGAAGTCAAGAAGCATCGTCACAGAAAACATTTGGATTATTTAAAGCAAATCCCCTTTAGTGACTTTAAGGTGTTTGATGCCCTTCTTAAAAACCTTCCTAATAAGTCGTTGTTACAATTAGGAAACAGTTCTACGGTGAGATATGCGCAACTTTTCCGTTTAAACAATTCTATTGAAGTCTTTTGTAATCGAGGTACTAGCGGTATTGATGGCTGCACATCTACTGCTATAGGGGCAGCTGTGGCGGTTGAAAAACAGACGGTATTTATTACAGGAGATTTGAGTTTCTTCTACGATAGTAATGCTCTATGGAATAATTATATTCCTAATAATTTCAGGATTATTGTTATAAATAATGGCGGTGGTGGAATTTTCAGAATACTGCCTGGTGCGGAGGATACCGAAAATTTTGAACGTTATTTTGAGACCAAGCACGACCTAAACGCCGTCCAGTTATGCGAAATGTTCAATTTTGAATATTTCAGCGCTAAAAATGAATCCGAAATGGAACATTGCCTGAAAACATTTTATAACAAATCCAAAAAACCAAGACTATTGGAGGTCTTTACCCCAAGAAAG
>JBCCOJ010000055.1:0-16565 GCA_039025415.1 Bacteroidota bacterium
CTTTACTTGTACCTTCTGAAATATTAGACGGAATTGATACAGCACAACGATTCATCTGAGATATTAGTCCAAACTGCTCAAATTTTGGAAATGTTCGAGTTAACTTATAACTTTCTTGAACGAGTTCTATTCCTGCTTGCCAAATCTTTAATTTTTTAAAGTTGTGCATTATTTTGGAAATTTAAGTCCTGATTCTTAATTCTTTCAGTCTTGGTTCTTGGCTCTTAAAGTCATGGTTCTTAAGAGAGAAACTCATAAATCCCACAAGCCCCCTGCCCGGTACCTACACACATAGTTACCGCGCCGTACTTACCTTTCATATCTCGTTTTTGCATTTCATCAAATAGTTGCACCGATAATTTTGCTCCTGTACAACCAAGTGGATGCCCTAATGCGATAGCACCTCCATTGACATTAACGATATCTTGATTTAAGCCTAATTCTCTAATTACTGCCAAAGATTGTGACGCAAAAGCTTCATTTAGTTCTATCAGTTCTAAATCAGATTGTTTAAGTCCGGCTTGTTCGAGTGCTTTCGGAATAGCCTTTACTGGGCCAATTCCCATAATTCTAGGTTCTACACCAGCGGCGGCATAACTTACCAATCGTGCGATAGGTTCGATATTTAGCTCTTTTACCATTTTTTCACTCATTACCATTACAAATGCTGCACCATCACTCATTTGGGACGAGTTGCCGGCTGTCACACTTCCACCTTGGGCAAATACGGGGCGAAGTTTTGCTAAGGCTTCGAGGTTTGTACCTTTTCTAGGCCCCTCATCTTGGGATACCGTATATTTTTTCGTGGCTTTTTTTCCATTATCGTCCACATAGGTCTGTTTTACTTCAATTGGAACAATCTGACCTTGAAAGCGATTTTCCGCTTGCGCTTTTAATGCCTTCATATGTGAATTGTAAGCGAATTCGTCCTGATCTTCACGGGATACTTTGAATTGCTTGGCAACTGCTTCAGCGGTGTTACCCATACCCCAGTAATAATCTTCGTGACCCGAGCTAACCGTATCGTAATTCAATTCTGGTTTAAAACCAGTCATTGGGACAGAACTCATACTTTCAGCACCTCCAGCAATAATACAATCGGCCATCCCTGCATTGATTTTTGCAGTCGCGATACCAATCGTCTCAATACCTGAGGAACAGAATCTATTTACTGTTACTCCCGGTACATCAACACTATTCAATCCAATTAATGAAATAAATCGTGCCATGTTCAATCCTTGAGACCCCTCGGGCATGGCATTACCAACAATCACATCATCGATTCTGGATACGTCCAGATTAGGAAGTTCCTTTATCATGTGTTGAATAGTCTCTGCCCCAAGTTCATCTGCTCTTTTAAATCTAAACGCGCCTCGTGGTGCCTTGCCCACTGCGGTTCTGTATGCTTTTACTATGTATGCCATTTGCCTCTCCCTAACCCTCTCCAAAGGAGAGGGAACTTTTTCGGGTATATTTTAATTTTGTTATTTTAATTTTCTTTAAATGCCTTTTTCCATTATTCTCCCTTCTGGGGAGATGCCGTCAGGCAGAGGGGCTTTTCCCCTTTTGGGGCTAGGGGGCCTTTAATTTCTCAACGGTTTCCCCTTTGTCAACATATGCTGAATCCGCTCCAACGTCTTTCGCTCAGTACAAAGGCTTAAAAAGGCTTCTCTTTCTAAATCCAACAAATACTGCTCACTAACATTAGTTGGTTCTGATAGGTCGCCACCCGCCATAACATAAGCCAATTTATTTGCTATTTTTTTATCGTGTTCACTTATGTAATTGCTATCTTCCATAGAGTCGGTTCCTACCAAGAACATACCTAAGGCTTGTTTTCCTAACACTTTTACATCTGTACGTTTCACAGGCTGAGTGTAGCCCATATCTGCCATTAGTTTTGCGTGTTGCTTAGCAACGGCCAATTGTCTGTGTTTATTTACAACTACTATGTCCTTACCTTTCTGTAAAACACCTAAATCAAAAGCTTCGTAGGCTGAGGTTGATACCTTCGCCATACCAATTGTTAGGAAGTACTCCTGAAGCGTATTTAATTGAACGTCTCCTTTTTTAAAGGTATCCTGTGCCCGTAGTGCCATTTCCTTTGAACCACCTCCGCCAGGAATAACCCCAACGCCAAATTCGACCAAACCAATATAGGTTTCTGCTGCGGCAACTACCTTATCAGCGTGCATGGACAATTCACACCCACCACCAAGTGACATGCCATGTGGCGCGGCGACAGTTGGAATTGATGAGTAGCGCATGCGCATCATCGTGTCTTGAAAATATTTTATGGCGGCGTTCAATTCATCATACTCTTGCTCTGCAGCCATCATGAAAATCATACCAATATTAGCTCCTACTGAAAAGTTCGCACCTTGGTTACCAACAATTAGTCCCGCAAAGTCCTTTTCAGCTAAATCAATACCTTTATTGATTCCTGCTAAAACATCACCACCAATGGTATTCATTTTTGATTGGAATTCGACATTCAATATCCCATCGCCTAAATCTTCAATGACTACGCCAGAATTTTTAAATACTTCTTTGGACTTTCTAATATTGTCAAGGATGATAAAGCTATCCTGACCTGGAATAATAGTCTGTGATTTGGTCGGTATATCGTAATAAAAGGTGTTACCGTCTTTGACTGTGTAGAAAGATTCACTTCCAGACGCTTTCATGTCATGAATCCACTGAGCAGGTTCGAGATTTTCAGCCTTTATTAATTCAAGACCTTTCTCAAAACCAATAGCATCCCAAATTTGAAATGGCCCGTGCTGCCAGCCGAAACCAGCTTTCATGGCATCATCAATTTTATAAAGTTCGTCTGATATTTCAGGAATGCGATGGGAAACGTAAGCAAATAGCGCACCGAAGGTTTTTCGATAGAATTCGCCCGCCTTATCTTTTCCGCCAACAAGAACCTTGAATCTATTTTCAACCTTATCGATGGTTTTCGTCATTTCCAAGGTGGCAAACTTAGCTTTTTTAGAAGCGCGGTAATCCATGCTATTCAAATCAAGCGCTAAAATTTCAGATTTGCCGTCATCGCCCTTTACCTTTTTGTAAAACCCTTGACTAGTTTTACTTCCCAACCACTTGTTCTCCATCATGGCATTGATGAAATCCGGTAATTTGAAAAGCTCCAAACGTTCATCATCCTTGCAGTTTTCATGTATGCCATTAGCCACGTGTACCAAAGTATCAAGCCCGACAACATCAACTGTTCTAAAGGTTGCTGATTTTGGACGACCGATAACAGGTCCAGTTAATTTATCAACTTCCTCGACGGTCATTCCCATGTCCTTGACAGCATGAAACAAGCTCATAATACTAAAAATCCCAATTCGATTTCCGATAAAGGCAGGTGTATCTTTAGCGACTACTGAGGTTTTGCCCAAGAACTTTTCACCGTATTCATTGAGAAAATCAAGAACATCTAGGTCTGTTTTTGGACCAGGGATAATTTCAAAAAGCTCTAAATATCTTGCGGGGTTGAAAAAGTGGGTTCCACAGAAATATTTCTGAAAATCTTCACTGCGACCTTCGCTCATGAATTTAATTGGAATGCCTGATGTATTTGAGGTAATTAATGTGCCAGGGGTTCGATATTTCTCGAGGTTTTCAAAAACCTGCTTTTTAATATCAAGTCGTTCAACAACCACCTCCATTATCCAGTCGACATTTTTCACCTTTGCCATATCATCCTCAAGATTTCCAGTTGTAATTCTGTTGGCAAAATCTTTATGATAAATAGGTGACGGCTTTGATTTTAATGCGGTGGTCAAGGCATTGTTGACTATTCGGTTTCTAACGACTTTATCCTCTAAGGAAAGTCCTTTGGCTTTTTCGGCGTCGTTGAGTTCACGTGGTACAATGTCCAAAAGCAGGACTTCAACCCCAATGTTGGCGAAGTGGCAGGCGATACCACTTCCCATTATTCCTGAACCGATAATAGCTATTTTATTTATACGTCTTTTGCCCATTTAAAATATGTTCTTTTGGTTTGTAGATTTGTTTATTGGATATCATATTATTGATAACTTCTGAAACCTTATAGAAATGTTTCAATTCTTCATCTGAAACGTTTTCGCGAATAACCTCATTAAAGGTCAAAACCTTTTCTCTGGAGTAGGCCCTCTTCTCACGACCAAATTCAGTTAAATGTATTAACACCCCTCTGCCATCTTCTGGATTAGGTCTGCGTTCAATCAAACCTTTTTCTTCCATGGTTTTTAACGTTCTAGAAAGGCTTGTAGCTTCCATTCCCATTTTTGGTCCTAGAGATGTCGAAGGAGTACCTACATCAGGGTCTATACTCAAAAGTGCAAAACCAACTGCTATGGTAGTGCCAAACTGTGCGGCCTCTTCGTTATACATTTTATTGACTGCTAACCATGTTGTGCGCAGCACATAATCTATTGTTTTGTCTTTCATATTTATTTTCTGCTAAAGCAGAAACCTAATGATTCAAATGAGATAATATAATCTCCCTTTCTCTCAGAAATCAGAGTAATTTGGATTCAAATATATAAAAAATTTACTATGCGTGCATAATAAATTTATGTGAAAATTATTTTGGATGAATTTTTTTGCTGAATTCTTAAAATCTTTTAGTTAAATATATTGGATAAGTAATCTGAATTAGATTTACGAAAAGATTCCCTTCGTGCTTCAACCCGATTTTACCTCCTTTCAGTGGGAAATAAAATACCCCTCCGGGCAAGGAGGGGTATTTTTTGGAATTTTAAATATTGAACTGTCTAACCTTTAGAGATAAAGGTAGCGTACGTACGCTTTAATCACTGCGATATATTTTATCATAAAGTTCTTGGTAAATATCCTTAATAACGCTACGTTTCATTTTCATAGTTGGGGTTAGATGTCCCGCATCGATTGACCAAATTTCTGAGGTAAGCTCAAAGCGTTTGATTTGTTCCCATTTTCCAAAGTGGGAGTTACAGTGATCAACTTCCTTTTGAATGCGCTCTATTATTATATTTGAGCAAGCAATTTCTTTCTCACTCTTTCCTATATTCTTTTGCTTTTTGTCAATCCAATCCTTAATAAATTCGAAATTTGGCTGAATAATCGCAGCAGGCATTTTTTCACCTTCACCAATAACCATGACCTGTTCGATAAAACGCGATTGTTTTAAATCGTTCTCAAGTAATGTTGGTATTACATATTTACCACCCGAGGTTTTGAACATTTCTTTTTTACGCCCCGTAATCTTGAGGAAACCATCTGCGTCTAATTCTCCTTTGTCTCCGGTATGAAAAAAATCGCCTGACATTACCTCAGCAGTTTTTACGTCATCCTTGTAATAGCCTAACATAACATTGGGGCCTTTTATTAGGAGTTCCCCATCATCTGCCACCTTAACTTCAACGTTTCTAATGGGCTTTCCTACGGTGCCTACTCTAAAATGCTCATTGGCATACATGCCCACTGAGACGACGGGAGAGGTTTCTGTTAGACCGTAGCCTTCCATGACCTGCATTCCAGCAGCACAAAACAGTCTTGTTAGCCTTGGTTGTAGGGGCGCACTACCTGATACCATGGTATGTAATTTTCCGCCAAGCGCTTCTTGCCATTTGCTGAAAATCAGTTTTCTGGCTATTTTCAGTTTGAATTCATACCAAGCTCCGTTCTTTCCATAAGGTTCCCAAATCTCACCAAGCTCAATCGCCCAGTGGAACAGTTTATATTTTATCCCCGTTAGGTCTGAACCTTTGGCGTAAATCTTATCATATACTTTTTCTAGTAGTCTTGGGACAACACTCATCAGGTTCGGCTGGATTTCCTTTGCGTTATCACCAATTTTATCGATGCCTTCAGCGAAATAGATGCTTGCTCCAGCATGCTGGTAGATGTAAATCAATACACGCTCAAAAATATGACAAATCGGTAGAAAACTTAATATTCTCGTTTCTCCCTCTATTAGTGGAAGTCGTGGAACGCTATCTAGGGCATTACTGGTAATATTCCAATGGGAAAGCATTACACCCTTTGGCTTGCCAGTGGTTCCTGAAGTATAAATAATGGTCGCTAAATCGTGCTTATCTACTGCATCTTTTCGCGCTTCAACTTCGTCTTGGTTACTTTCGTCAGCACCAAGTTCAAATAGTTCTGAGTAATGTTTGCAGCCCTCTATGTGGTCAAATGAATAGACCTCCTTAACTTGGGTTTTGGATTGAACTTTTCTAACCTTTTCAAGAACTTCAACATCGGATACGAAGCAATAGATGGAGCCACTATGGTTGAGAACATATTCATAATCCTCTGCAGAAATAGTTGGATAAATTGGAATATTTTGTGCTCCCAACTGTAGAATACCAATGTCTATGATATTCCATTCAGTTCGATTGGTGGATGAAATCACGGCGATTTTGTCATCTTTCTTAACCCCCAACCTCAACAAGGCGCGACTCATGCAATTGGACTTATCTATATATTCTTGAGTGGACATTGGCGTCCATTCACCATTGTATTTTGTAACTAATGCTGTATCAGTTGGTTTGGTTTCAAGTTGAAAATATGGAAAGTCGAAAAGGCGTTTTATATCGGTCATATTTATTAGGAAAGGTTCTAAATTGCAAATTAAGCAATTTTGAATAATTTTTAATTTCATACCCGCTAAAACGGACAAATGGATAAAAATTTATATAAAATTTAAGGTTTTGTTAATCCCAAGGTAGTTATGACTTCTAATTTGTTTTGTAAACGAGTTCTACAAAAAAGGAAGATTATCATACCTAGTCAATTAAACGCCGTATTAAAAAATGCAGTAACTTAGACAGAAATTGGTGGGGTTTGAAAAAATTTAAATTAGAATGATATTCAGATTGTGTTGTATTTTATTGTTTTTCTGTTTTTTAAATAGTGTTGATTCGCAAGTTTATACTGAAAAACAAACACGACATCGCTTCGCTCAAATGAATTTTGGTTTTGATTTACAATCCAATATTGGAGGTTCGACTACATTTTTAAATGATGCTAATCTTTTACAAACTTATGAATTTGGTACCAGTTTAGTCCCAAGATTATTGCTTGGTGGCACCCATTTTTGGGGTCATGCCGATTTTTATTTAGCCTTTCCTTTGGGTTCAGGAAATTATGATTTTAATAATCAATCGGCTAAAGTGAGAAGAGGTGTTGAAACGGTCTTTAAATATTACCCATTGGCCATAGAGCAGGGTAAGATTCGGCCATATATTGGTACCTCAATCGCACCTTTTTCATTTAAACAGGACAATAACAACTTTGATTTTGCAGAGGGACCTGAGCTAAATCAGACCCATTTTCCGCTGCTTGCAGGGTTAACTTACAATAAAAACAATCACTTATTTGAACTTGGAGCTGTCTATAATTATGACGGTAATCAATCTTACTTTATATCCCGAACCCAGACCGCTGAGATTGAAATTCCGCCCTTGTACCTCAACTTATCTTACCGTTATTTGATTGATACAACGCTTAGTGCAGAAGATAATTGGGAATCTGGAAAAACCCAGCAGGTTACAGAGGTATTGGCCAAGGAGGGTGGGCTTAACGGTTTTTTTATCGGTGCAGGAATCTCTTCGGCATTTTGGTTGGAAGAAAGTGACTACAACACCACTCAACGTCCCTACGTGGCCAAAAATGGTATAGCCGTATTTCCAGATTTTACTTTGGGATATTATTTGCATAAACCCGACATCAATTTTGCTTTTGCCTATCGAGGCTACACGTCGTCATCAGAGGCTTATGGTGCCTCGCAAGAATTTAGCAGGCGGTCTTTACTATTTGAAACTACTAAAAATTTGTTTGATTATCAGGGATTTGTTCCATTTATTGGGCCGGCAATCAGCTATGAATCCTTAGCTTTTGATGAAAGATTTGAGGGGACTTTGACCGTGGAGGCATCAGATAATAAGATAGCTTATGGGCTTACATTTGGTTGGGATATTCGGCCTAACAGAATACAATCTTGGACTTTGAGAACAAACCTTAGATGGTTTCCAAATTTAAGTTTAGATGCTGGAAACAGCAGCGTTTCGTTTGACAATATAGAATTCAATTTTATCCAGTTGATTGTCTATCCAAGCCGATTGTTTTAATAGGTTTAATTTTTTTACTTAAGACTCTCAATCCACTTCCGCGCATTCACAAATGCTTGTAACCAAGGTGAAACTTTGTCATCTTTTCGGTCTTCTGGATAATGCGCCCAATTCCACGGAAATGTAGAACGTTCAATGTGCGGCATCGTGACTAAGTGACGACCAGTTTTATCGCAAAGCATAGCGGTATTGTAATCTGAGCCATTAGGGTTTGCGGGATATTCGGCATAGCCATATTTAGCGACAATATCATATTGATTTTCTTCATGCGGAAGATGGAATTTCCCTTCCCCGTGTGAAATCCAAACGCCCAATCTCGATCCGGCGAGCGATTTCAGCATGACGGAATTATTCTCCTGAATTTCAACTGAGGTAAATCCGCTTTCGTGTTTGTGGCTATCGTTAAAGGTCATCTTTCCATGTTGCTCATGGTCTGGATTGATGAGGTCTAGTTCCATAAACAACTGGCAGCCATTACAAATCCCGACTGAAAGGGTGTCTTCACGAGCAAAGAAGTCCATTATGGCTTTGTTGGCTTTTTCATTGTACTTGATCGCACCCGCCCAGCCTTTTGCAGAACCCAGCACATCAGAATTTGAAAAACCACCAACAGCGCCTAAAAACTGAATGTCTTTTAAGTCCTCGCGACCGGAAATTAGGTCGGTCATATGGACATCCTTGACATCAAAACCAGCGAGGTACATGGCATTTGCCATCTCACGTTCTGAGTTTGAGCCTTTTTCTCTTAAAATAGCTGCCTTAATTCTCTGGTTGTTATTGCGAGGAGCTTGCGACGAAGCAATCTCAGATTGCTTCGCTTTGCTCGCAATGACGTTCGTATTTATATAATTCTTTGGAAATCTATAATTGAGCGGCTGTCTCTTATAATTTTGATAACGTACTTCGGCTAAATTATTAGCTGTTTGCTCTTTGTCAAAAAGGTAAGAGGTTTTGAACCAACTATCCCTTAGTTCTGAAATGGATAAATCAAAGTTATCAGAGCCATTGGTAATGGTCAAAGTATCGCACTCCACGACCTGACCGATGTTTACAAAATTGATTTCGGCGTCATTCAATATCGCTTCGACTGAATCATCAACCGATTGAAATACAATACCGGCGTTTTCAGCAAAGAGTACTTCAAAAGTATTGCTGTTGTTCAATGCTGAAATGTTAAGTTCTGCACCAATTTGGTTATCGGCAAAGCACATTTCCAGTAACGTGGTTATCAATCCTCCCGATGCTACATCGTGTCCTGCAACAATTTTATGGGATTTGATGAGGTCTTGTATGGTGTTAAATACGGTCTTAACATAGACTGCATTTTTCACGTTTGGTGCTTGATGACCAATTCTGCTTTTTATTTGGGCATAGCTGCTTCCGCCAAGTTTAAATTCATCTTGGGATATATTGATATAATAAATAGAGCCTTTCCCTTTTTTGAAAACCGGTTCCACCACATTGGTAATATCATCACAATGGGCAGCACCAGAAATGATTACTGTTCCTGGCGAAAGGACATCGCCTTCAGGATACTTTTGTTTCATCGAGAGGGAGTCCTTACCGGTTGGTACGTTGATACCCAAATCGATTGCAAACTCTGAAACCGCCTTGACGGCCTGGTATAATCGCGCATCTTCTCCTGGGTTGTTGCAAGGCCACATCCAGTTCGCGGAAAGTGAAACGCTTTTCAAACCATCTTGCAGCGGTGCCCATACAATATTGGTCAAGGCTTCGGTAATCGAATTTCGACTTCCAGCTACAGGGTCTATCAATCCCGAAATAGGGGAGTGGCCAATTGAGGTTGCAATGCCTTCTTTTCCTTTGAAGTCTAGTGCCATAACCCCGACGTTATTTAAGGGTAATTGTAAAGGTCCAACGCATTGTTGTTTAGCAACCCTACCACCCACGCAGCGGTCAACCTTATTAGTTAGCCAATCTTTACAGGCTACGGCTTCCAGTTGGAGCAACTGTTTTAAATCGGACGGGAAATCTTCTGAATCTGCATCAATTTCAGCATATTTTTTTGCAATGGTCTTATCGTTCATCACTGTTTTGGGAGAACTCCCAAACATATCCGCCAAATTCAAATCCATCGGTTTGTTGCCTTCAGTTTGAGATTCAAAACAAAAACGCTTATCGTCGGTCACATTTCCCACCTCGTACATTGGCGAGCGTTCCCGTTCTGCTATTTTTTTCAGGTAAGCAGTATTTTCCTCGGAAATGAGCAGACCCATGCGCTCTTGTGATTCGTTACCGATGATTTCCTTGTCAGACAGCGTCGGGTCTCCTACCGGAAGATTATCGAGATTGATATGTCCGCCCGTTTCCTCAATCAATTCGGAAAGACAGTTGAGATGTCCACCTGCGCCATGGTCGTGGATGGAGATGATTTTATTGTCCTCACTTTCCACCATACCTCGAATGACGTTAGCGGCACGTTTTTGCATTTCGGGATTGGAACGTTGTACGGCGTTTAATTCAATACCTGAAGAAAATGCTCCCGTATCGGCAGATGATACAGCGGCACCGCCCATACCAATACGGTAGTTATCACCACCCAAAACCACTATCTTATCACCTGGATTTGGAGTTTCTTTGAGGGCTTGGTCATATTTACCATAACCGATACCACCAGCTAGCATGATGACTTTGTCGAAGGCACAAGCCCCCTCCCCAGCCCCCTCTAACTCCCCCAGAGGGGGAGAAACTGCATGTGAGCTTGATTCGCTGGATTTTTTTGCCGAATTAGATTCTTCGCTATCGCTCTCAATGACATTTGGCTCTTTGTGCTCAAAAGTCAATAAAGACCCTGCGATTAGGGGTTGACCGAATTTGTTTCCAAAATCGGAGGCACCGTTACTCGCTTTTATAAGAATGTCCAAAGGAGTTTGGTAGAGCCATTTTCTGGCGGGGAACGATTCCTCCCAAGGTTTAGCTTCCCCACTTTTCAATCTAGAATACGAAGTCATGTAGACTGCCGTACCGGCAAGTGGCAAAGAACCTTTTCCGCCTGCTAATCTATCACGAATCTCGCCACCTGAACCAGTTGCCGCACCGTTGAAGGGTTCAACGGTTGTTGGAAAATTATGGGTTTCGGCTTTGAGCGAAATAACCGAGTCAAATTCCTCGGTAGTATAGAAATCTGGAACATCAGGTCTTTTTGGGGCGAATTGCTCAACTTTTGGACCTTCAATAAAGGCGACATTATCTTTATAAGCTGAAACGATGGTGTTTGGATTCTGCTTGGAAGTTTCCTTTATCAATTTAAACAGGGAACTTGGCATTTCCTCACCATCAATAACAAACGTTCCATTGAAAATTTTATGACGGCAGTGTTCTGAATTGACCTGTGAAAATCCAAAAACTTCAGAATCGGTTAAAGGCCGACCAATTCGTTTTGACACGTCCTCTAAATATTGTACTTCTTCACCGCTTAAAGACAAACCTTCTCGCTCGTTGTATTCGGCAATATTTTGAATCGGTTTTATTGGTTCTGGTTTGATGTCAATTGTGAACGACTCTTGATTTAGCCCTTTATATTTTTCTGAAATCATTGGGTCATAATCGGTAAAATCCTCATTCACAGATTGAAATTCCTCAATGCGCTCAATCCCTAATATTCCCATATTTTGGGTAATTTCCACCGCATTGGTACTCCAAGGTGTTATCATTGCGGCACGTGGGCCAATAAAAAAATCCGCAAGGGCGGACTGTTCTATTTTAGGTTGGTTTCCGAAGAGCCAAGTGAGCTTGGCAAGGTCTTTAATTGATAATTCTTTTGTGGCTTGGACGGCGAAGATTTTATCAATCTCATTTCCGAAGAAGTGAATCATTTGGTAAAATGTTATAAAAATAAACGAAGCACAAATTTAAGGCTTTTGAACGGATTTTAGGTCATAGCTTTTTCAACACTTGACCGTTATTTTTAAACATAAAGAGAGGCTGTGTCAAAACCCGTTTTTGTCACCTTGAACTTCCTGCCCGTCCGCAGGCGGGAATTCAAGGTCTTTGAAATTTTTGTTGAAAGATTATTTAAGATTCTGAATCAAGCATAAATGATAGACCTGATGGTTTTGATTCAGCTTCTTCAAATTAATCTATGCGTTCTATTGCCTTATAAATTTCTTGGTAACTGTGGCATTTACCGATTTTAGCTTTACCAAATAAATACCTTGGTTTAAATCTGAAATATTTATTCTGCCATTATTTGCAGAAACGCTTTTTGCTAAAACTAATTTACCTAGAATATCATAGAATTCTGCTGAAATTTTCTGTTGCGTCCCAATTGAAAGATAATTGGAATTATTTGGATTTGGATACATATTTAACTCCTGAAGATCAATAGACGTTTCTGATGAAAGTACGCTTTGCCAAATATCCTGAACGTACTGTGGATTATCAATGAAAGGATTTCTGTTGTCTTGGGCTGCAAAAATTGCATTATTTCTATCGATTTCCTTTTGACTCACGGGGTCATTTATATGCCACGAGTACAGCATATCCAAGGCCCATTGCTCAAACACCCTGTTACTTGAGCCATCGAGCATACTGTCGCCATCGGTATCGTTGGCTTCCCAATTAGCGATTAAATCCTCATATCGTGTAGCTACGTAAAAATAACCTCTAGCGATATCGCCTTTAAACTCATCGGCGGGTTCAAATACATCTCCTGTTGGCCCCGCTAAACTACTGGTCCCTCTTTTTGAATTGTTTAACGAGGTGTAGTTTGCAGAGGCTACCTCTCCGTAGGCGAGATTACCCCTAATTCCATTTACCTTTTTATCGGTTGGTATCACGTGAAACGCGTCGGAAAAAATAGGCAAACCTTGATTATCCCCAAACCAGCTTCTAGGGAAACTGTGTTCTCGATTGAATTTGTCACACTCATCGTTTCCGCCGCTCCCGCTATCTTGGTCAACAACAAAGGTAAAATTACAATCACTGTACATATCCCATACTTTGCCATCTGCTCTAACATCTGAGGATTCATAAGTAGTCCACAACGTATTGTAGGCAATCGTATTATCGTGAAATGGTTGCCCGTTATTGTCGTTAATGTCGTCAATGATTTCCTTAAGTTGTGATTTAAGGGCAAAACCCACACCCGTCGCAGAATCATAGTAACCAGAGGGCGGCTGGGCATAGATGCTACTAGAGAGTGCAATACTTATGATGAGGTAAATATATTTCATGATTTAGTTCTGCTTTTTTTCTAATAACGCCATGTAGAATCCGTCAAATCCAGATTTATGTGCAAAAATTTTGTTCTCTTTTACAAATGTAAATTCTTTTCCCATTTCCGAAGTTAAGAAACGCTCAACTTGTTCACGATTTTCAGACGGGAGGATTGAGCAGGTAGCATATACCATTTTTCCTCCTGGTTTTACAATTTTTGAATACGTCTGGATTATCTCCTGTTGGGTGGATTTTATATTTTCAAAAAATTCTGAATCTAATTTCCACTTGGCGTCAGGATTTCTCCTTAAAACCCCTATACCTGTGCAAGGGGCATCAATCAAGACTCGATCTGCTTTACCATAAAGTTTTTTGATGACCTTGGTTGAATCAATTAACCTCGTTTCTAGATTGAAAGCTCCGTTTCTTTTAGCACGACGTTTTAACTCTTTAAGTTTATTGGCGTAGATATCAAGTGCGATAATTTGGCCCTTATTTTCCATAAGATTAGACAGGTGTAAGGCTTTTCCACCGGCACCAGCACAGGCATCTACCACGCGCATACCTGGTTCTACCTCTAGAAATTGGGCTACCAATTGCGAGGATGCATCCTGAACCTCAAAATGACCATTTTTAAATTGCTCGGTCTGAAAAACGTTTGCGCGTTCGTTCAGCTTTAGGGCGTCTGGATAGCCTTTGAGATTTTCTGTATGTAAATCTTGGTCAAAAAGTGCGGCGTAAAGTTCTTTTTTGGTTGTCTTTGAAGTGTTTACCCTTAAAATAACATTAGCTTGCTCATTTAATGCTGAAATTTCCTTAGTCCAAAGCTTTTCTCCGAGCTCTTTAACGCCGAGTTCATCGAGCCAATCGGGAATGGATTCCCTGAATTTTCTAATTTGGTTCAACTCATCAAATCGTCCTTTAATTCTTCGGGTAGGAGTACCATCAAAATATTTCCAATCGGGGAGTCTAATACCCTTTAATGTTGCCCAGATTGCAAACATTCGCCACAGGTTATCTCGCGTGTAAGGTTCTTTGACTTCGGCGATTTCAGCATAGAGACGTTTCCATCTTACAATGTCATAAGTTGTTTCGGCAATAAAACCACGGTCGCGGCTACCCCAGCGCTTATCACGTTTTAATAGTTTTTGGATAACCTTATCGGCATACTCCCCATCATTGAAGATTTGGGTAAGCCCATCGATAACGGCGAAGCAAAGGTTACGGTGTAGTCTCATTTTATTAGTCGTTTGTCTTTAGCTGTTAGATGTTAGCTGTTAGGTGTTAGTCGTTGGTCGGTAGTCGTTTGATTTTGGTTACTAGTTTTCAGTCGCAGTTTTCAGTTGCAGTTTTCAGTTGCAGTCTCAGTATTCAGTCGTAGTTGACAGTTTGAGTTGACAATTATTTCATCGGGTAAAGGTTGAAAGCTAAAATTACTTTTAAATTTTTCTGAACCCTGAACCCTGAACCCTGAACCCTGAACCCTGAACCCTGAACCCTGAACCCTGAACCCTGAACTCTGAACTCTGAACTCTTTTTTCGGCGTGCAAAGGTAGACGAATTTAACTTATTTTTGGATATAAATTGGGAATCAATGCATAAGCTGTTTTTTGTTGTTATTTTATTATTGCCAATTATATTTTCGTCTTGTGGAAATGTGGGTAATGTCGAGGTGTCCGCCCTTCCATCAGAGCATAAGGATGAGATTAAATTGGAGATTGAGGTTTTGGTTAAGGATTCTACTCTGAATGTTAGAGCCATGGATTTTGGACCAAATAATGAAATTAGTTTTGTAACATCCGATGGTAGAATCGGAATGCTGTATTTTGATAAGGATTCAAATTATTTTGAAATGGTATTTTTAAAGACGAAATATCAAGCAGCTACACCAAATTTTAGAGCTATTTCTCATATTGGATGTCATATTTTTGCAGTAGGGGTAGGCTCACCCGCACTTTTATATAAGGCCGTTAATCCAGACTCTATACATCTGGTTTACAAGGAAACCCACGAAAAAGCATTTTACGATTCCTTGGAATTCTGGAATGAAGATGAGGGTATCGCAATCGGCGACCCAACTGAGGATTGTATGAGCGTTATTATTACCCGAGATGGTGGTGAGACCTGGGAGAAATTATCTTGTGACGATTTGCCAAAATCAAGGGACGGTGAAGCGGCATTTGCAGCAAGCGATACAAATATTGCCATTGTTGGCAATGATACTTGGGTGGCCACTGGCGGTGTTGCTAGCCGGATTTTATATTCGCCTGATAAAGGGAAATCATGGTCGGTATATGAAACACCAATTATTCAAGGCGAGACTACAACTGGAATTTATAGTCTCGATTTTTATGATAAGAACCATGGTTTTGCGATTGGTGGGGATTATACCAAACCTGCCGATAGTTCGGCCAATAAAATTAGAACGTCTGACGGCGGGAAAACATGGGAACTAGTTGCTGAAAATCAAGCTCCAGGCTACAGGAGTTGTGTGCAGTATGTGCCAAATGGAAATACAAGGAAATTAGTGACCGTGGGATTTAAAGGGATTGATTACACAAGCGATTCTGGAGAAACTTGGCAACATCTAAGTGATAAAGGCTTTTATACGATTCGATTTTTAAATGATAGTGTGGCGTTTGCGGGAGGGAATGGGAGCGTGGCTAAGTTGATTTTTAGGCAGGAATAAATACGGTTAGTTGGCAGTTGGCAGTTAACAGCCATTAATGATTAGCATATAATTATGTAAAGGATGATAGAATCAAAATAGCGACCGTTTTAATTTCTTCGCCGTTTTCTTAGCTCCTCTAACATTCTCTTTTTAAATTTTTCTTCGGCTACTTTAAGCATGATTATTTTTTTTGAGGGGATTGTACCCATAAGATTTTTAAGAAAATCGGTTTCATTTTTTGTTTTCTCCTCCTCGTGGCTTATTAATTCCTGAACCGCTTTTTTTGCATCTACTTCAGTTAGATTTCCAAAATCCATCCCATCTTTTATTTGGGCCATTTGTTTTCTCAGTTCTTCTCGTTTTGATTCAAACTCATTATAGATTGGCCAAAATTGTTGTGCTTCCTTAGAGGTTAGTTCTAGTTTTTCGGTAATAAAAGCCACTTTCAAGGCCTTAATCCGTTCGCGCTTATTTTGCGTGAAAGCACTAATTGAAATTGTGCAAAAAAGTAAGACCACGCGGTATGCAATGCCGCATAACGCGTGTGATTTCGGGCGGATCCGGAGGAATACGCTAGAGCCCACGATCACTTAAAAAGTTGTTAGTCA
>JBCCOJ010000056.1:0-16400 GCA_039025415.1 Bacteroidota bacterium
ATTTAAACGGTTTGATTCTACTTTGACCAAAAAAATTATGAACATCCCCAATTAAATATTTCAGTCATCTTTTATGTTTAATTATTTTTACTTGAAATTGAAACTTTAACTTCTTGGAAAATTCCTCAAAGAAATCAGCTTCATCCTCAGTAGTGACCATTGGCACTTTTGATGGGGTGCACATAGGTCACCAGAAAATCATTGAACGTCTCATTTCCGTTGGAAAAAAGAAACACTTAAAGTCTGTTATTCTTACGTTTTTTCCGCATCCAAGAATGGTTATACAACCGGATTTTGAAATCAAATTATTACATACCATAGAGGAGCGGAAAAAAATGCTAAAACAATTTGGTTTGGATGAATTGGTCGTAAAACCATTTACAAGGGAGTTTTCAAATCTTTCTGCCCAAGAATACGTCAATCAAGTTTTAATTGATGAATTAAAAACCAAACACGTTATTATTGGCTACGACCATCACTTTGGGAAAAATCGAAGTGCCAATATTGATGACTTGAGAGATTTCGGAAATATATTGGAATTTGAGGTTGAAGAAATTTCAGCACAGGACATTGAAGAGGTCGCGGTGAGCTCAACAAAAATTAGACAGGCCCTAATTGATGGAGACCTTGAAACCGCTAATACTTACCTCGGTTATGCTTACTTTATCACCGGTACTGTCATTAAGGGCAAGGGTCTAGGGAAAACCATTAATTTTCCAACGGCAAACATTCATATTAAGGAAAACTACAAACTCATTCCCAAATCTGGAGTTTACGTCGTGTCTGCCCAAATTAACGATGTTCTAGTTGATGGTATGATGAACATTGGCAGAAATCCAACAGTCAACGACGATAACCAGCAATCGATAGAGGTCAACTTTTTCAATTTTAATGAAAATCTCTACGACAAGGAGCTTGTAATAAATATCCTCCACAGACTAAGAGATGAAGTAAAGTTTGATTCTTTGGAAGCGCTAACCAATCAGCTTGAAAAGGATAGGATTAAAGCGAAGCAATTTGTGAAGAACAATGCGTAAATTTTTATTTAAACATATTGACAATACATCGCTGGTTGTTTTTCGAGTGATGTTTGGAGCATTGATTTTCCTAGAAGCCATAGGTGCTATTTTTACGGGATGGATTCGCCGTACTTTGGTAGAACCTAAGTTTACCTTCAATTTTATAGGGTTTGATTTTTTACAACCCTTGCCTGGCAATTGGATGTATATTTATTACGGGGTTATGGGTGTGTTTGGCCTTCTGGTCATGGTCGGGTACAAATATAAATTCAGCATGTGGTCATTTGCCGTGATGTGGGCTTGTGTCTACTTGATGCAAAAATCATCCTACAACAACCACTATTATCTATTGATGATTTTAAACGTGATAATGGCACTGCTTCCTGCCCACCGTTATTTGTCATTAGACGCAAAACTAAACCCAGAAATAAAATCCATTTCCATGCCCAATTGGTGCCGATGGATTTTTATCATCCAAATGTTTATCGTTTACACCTATGCTGCAAAGGCAAAAATTTATCCAGACTGGTTGGATTTATCAGTTCCTGAAATATTGATGCAGGGAAAAAAAGACTATTGGCTTATTGGCGATATCCTTCAGGAAAAATGGATACATATATTAATTGCCTATGGAGGGATTCTTTTCGACGGGCTTGTAATCCCCGCGCTTCTCTGGAAACCAACACGTAAGATTGCCTTCTTTTTGGGTATATTTTTTCACCTTTTCAATTCATTTGTTTTTCAGGTTGGGATATTTCCATACCTATCACTGGCCTTTGGACTGTTCTTTTTTGAGCCAAAACTCATACATCGACTTTTCTTAAAACGAAAAGAATACTATGATAAAGGGGAAATACATGCACCAAAATATGCACCGGTATTTATGAGCGCGTTCGTAATCTATTTCATTATACAGATACTTCTACCCATACGCCACCATTTTATACCCGATAATGTGCTCTGGACCGAAGAGGGTCATAGATTATCTTGGCGTATGATGCTCAGGTCAAAAAGTGGAAATACTAGTTACCGAGTTGTCGATAAAGCCACAGGCAAGGTCATACCCATTAAATTGACCGATTATCTGAGTAAGAAACAGGTACGCTCAGCAAGCACGAAACCCGACTTTATGTGGCAATTTGCCCAAAAACTGAAATCCATATATGCCGAAAAGGGAATGGATATTGAAGTTTACGTTCGTGCCTATGTAAAAGTAAATGGACGAAAAAGTGAGCGATTGATTGACCCGAAAGTTGACTTGGCCTCGGTGGAGTGGGACTCTTTCAAGCATCATGATTGGATTTTACCCTCCAACCTAGAAGAGGATAAACAAGTACAATAAAATCCAATTGAATTCAATTTTTATTGCCTTTGCATTTCGCTTGTTCTTACGCGGAAAAAAGTATTTTTGCTTCTGATTAACAAATCACAAGATTGACTCTTAAAATCAAAGAAAATGTTACAGGTTGCCCATATAAAAGCCGAAAAGGAAAGTGTAATTAAAGCTCTAGCAAAACGAAATATAGATGCCCAAGCCTTGATAGAAGAGGCCATTACCCTTGATGAAAAGCGCAAGGCTACTCAGACGAAATTGGATAATACCTTGGCAGAATCAAATAGCATTTCTAAACAAATCGGTATTCTTTTTAAGACTGGAAAAGCTAATGAAGCTAATGCGCTAAAGGCAAAAACAACAGAACTAAAGGAAAAGGCCAAAGTTCTAAATGAGGAACTCCAAACCGCAACCGGAAAATTGTTTGAGGTGCTGTACCAAATTCCGAATGTTCCTAATGACATGGTTCCGGCGGGCAATACAGATGAAGATAATGAAGAGGTTTATCGTGAAGGGGACATACCAAAATTGCATGAAAAAGCACTTCCACATTGGGAATTGGCAAAAAAATACGACCTCATAAATTTTGAACTCGGTAATAAAATTACTGGAGCTGGTTTCCCTGTTTATAAAGGAAAAGGGGCAAAGTTGCAGCGAGCCCTAATCTCCTATTTTTTAGACAAGAATACTGAAGCGGGATACACTGAATTTCAATTGCCTCATCTTGTCAATGAGGCTTCAGGTTATGGTACTGGGCAATTACCAGATAAGGAAGGGCAAATGTATCACGTTGGTAATGACGATTTGTACCTGATCCCCACCGCCGAAGTCCCAGCGACCAATATGTTTCGGGACGACATATTAGCCCAGAATGATTTACCAAAAAAAGTTACTGGGTACACCCCATGCTTTAGAAGGGAAGCCGGAAGTTATGGTGCCCACGTTAGAGGATTAAACCGTTTGCATCAATTTGACAAGGTTGAAATATTAAGAGTAGAGCATCCTTCAAAATCTTATGAGGCTTTGGATGAAATGGTCAATCATATAAAGATAATCCTCAAGGAACTTAAATTACCCTATCGCATTTTAAGACTTTGTGGTGGCGACTTAGGTTTTACCTCTGCACTTACTTATGATTTTGAATTGTTTTCTACGGCACAAGACCGCTGGTTGGAAATATCAAGTGTGTCAAATTTTGAAACCTTCCAAGCAAATCGGTTAAAATTACGTTACCGAAATCAAGATGGCAAAACCGAATTATGCCATACCCTTAACGGAAGCTCATTGGCATTACCAAGAGTTTTAGCAGGAATTCTGGAAAATTACCAAACTCCAAACGGCATTGAAATCCCGGAGGTACTGGTTCCTTACACGGGGTTTTCAATAATTGACTAATATTTCTTTTTTTGTAGGAATTTTATATTATTATATCGATGAAGTGCTAAAATTTTAGGTAATTGGTCGATTTTTTTGTGATTTGCTTTGTTTTTCTGATTCTATTTCAGAAATTCGAGTAAGCAAATACCCAAATCATGAAAAATATCAAACGCCTCGTACTTTTAGCAATGCTACTTGCTATGGCCAGTAAGGTCTTTTTGTAAGAATCAGGAGAAACATACGACTATCTTAAAGAGTTAAGTCTAAAATATTCCGCAGAATAAATAATCAGTTTATAAATCGATTAATAGCACTTTATTTTGTTGGTAATGCCCATACGCAAGTTTGGGCATTTTTTTATCATAACATTTACAATAAGTAAATGCCGGCTTTGTTATATTTACAATAGTAGAACAATGAGACTTTTTATAACTACATGCTATCTGTTTTTATTTGCTATTGGATTTTCCCAAAGTGAAATGCTCGCTGATGATTATTTCAAAAAAGGTGAATTTGAAAAAGCCCTAATTACCTACCAATCATTATACAAGCGAAAAAACGAATCAAAATACTTTAATAAAATTGTAGAATCCTTGCAACAGCTAGAGCGGTATCAGCAGTCTGACAGTTTGCTCAAACAGCGCTTACAAAAAACCAACTACCCTCCGGTTCTAGTAGAGTTAGGCTACAATTATCAACTACAAGATAGTACAGATTTATCCCAGAAATTTTACAATCAGGCTATTGAAAGGGTAAGTGAAAACCCGAATTATTCGTACCCGATTGCGCTTAAGTTTGAACAATACTCACTTTTAGACGAAGCTTTAATCACCTACAAAAAAGGTATGGAACTAAAGCCCGAATATGATTTCAGCAGGCAAATGGCCAGAATATATGGCGAACAGGGTAACGTAGAAATGTTATTCTCCAGCTATATTGACTACGTAGAAACTAAACCCAGTTTTCTTAACAATGTCAAGCGTGCTTTTAGTGATTTCATTTCAGAAGACAGCGACAGCGAGAATAATCAATTACTTAGAAAATTACTTTTAAAGAAATTACAAGCAAGTCCAGACGAATATTGGTATGATTTATTGAGTTGGCTATTTGTTCAACAAAAGGATTACGACAAAGCATTTACCCAAGAAAAAGCCCTGTATAGAAGAAAAAGGGAGAGTTTGGGAAGAATAATGGATTTGGCACTTTCAACCAACAAAGCCAAGGACTACGAAACCGCCGAAGGGATATTTGACTTTATCCTTGAAAATTCTCAGGATGTTACAACATTGCTCAGAGCGCACCAGTACCTATTGGATATGAGAATTGAAAGAGCCGAAAAGTCAGATTATGAAAAAATACAGGAGACCTATTTGTCATTATTTGAGCAATACGGCTTGTATGAACCAACTTTATCCCTGCAAATTTCCTACGGAAACTTTCTCGCGTTCTACGATGGGAAACCAGAGGGAGCCAGTGAATTCTTAAAGAATAGCCTAAAACTGCCTTTATCAAAATTTCAAGAGGCTACCGTAAAGCTGAAATTAGCTGATATTTTAGTTTATCAAGAACGTTTTAATGAAGCCCTGATTTACTATTCACAGATTCAAGTGAATTTAAAAAACAGCGTTATTTCCCAAGAAGCGCGGTTTAAGGTAGCGAAGACCAGTTATTATAAAGGAGATTTTGAATGGGCCGAATCACAGTTGAAAATCTTAAAATCTTCGACCTCACAGTTAATTGCCAACGACGCACTGGATTTAAAGCTTCTCATTTCAGATAATAAAGATGAAGACTCCTTGCAGACTGCTCTTAAACTATATGCCAAAGCAGATTTAATGTCTTTTCAGAACAAAAATGAAAAAGCGATTGCGCTATTGAATAAGATTCTAACTGAACATAAAGGGGAAACCATTGAGGACCAAGCACTCTTCATGCAAGCGCAACTATTTGAAAAAATCGGCCAAATGGAAAAGGCCGCTTCAAATTACGAATATATTATTGCCAATTATCGAGATGGGATATTGGCCGATGATGCCCATTTCAACTTGGCGCAATTATTTGAGAATACTCTAGCCCAGCAAAAAAAAGCGAAATCCTTATACGAGCACATCATCTTTAATCACGAGGATAGCATCTATTTTATAGAATCCAGAAAGCGTTTTAGGATGTTGCGTGGGGATGCCATAAATTAGCTCTCGGCTCCCACCTGCTCCGCCTTAGGGGCGGATTCGGCGGGCAAGCTCTGGCTCTTGGCTCAACAAAAAGATTTCAAATATATTTAACTGAATATAGTCATAAAACTTTATGCAAATAATCTACAACATTACACTAAATATAGACCCTAGTATTCACGACGAATGGTTAAGCTGGATGAAGAACCAGCATATACCCCAAGTTCTCGGCTCGGGAAAGTTCACCAAAGCCACCTTTTCTGAAGTTTTGGTAAAAGAAGAAACCGGCGGCAGAACCTACTCCGTTCAATATAGGGCTCCATCCCGCGAGGCACTTGATGCATACTATAAAGAAGATGCCGAAAGACTTAGAAGCGAAAGCCTTAAAAAGTTTGCTGATAAAATGCTATCGTTTAGAACAGAATTACAGGTGGTGGATGAGTTTACTGTTAATTTGAATTGAAATTCTTATTATTATATAATTTACTCTGTATTGTCATTGCGAACGAAGTGAAGCAATCTACGATATTAAGGCACATTACACGGTAGATTGCCACGCTCGTTCCTCACTCGCAATGACTTTATTCAATAGCATTTAAACATTCAATCAAAAAGGCAAATCGTCGTGCTCTTCTTCATTTAAATCGGTTGCAGGTGCAAAAGCATCAGCTGGTGGCACAGGCGGTATGTTGGCATCTTGACTTTGAGCCTGTTGAAGATTCTCAATTCTCCAACCTTGAACTGAATTAAAATATTTAGTCTCACCTTGTGGATTTACCCACTCACGGCCTCTTAAGTTAATGTTCACCTTTACTGGTTGGCCAACTTGATAATTATTTAGCAGGTCTGTTTTATCCTGAACAAATTCTATCATGATATGTTGTGGATATTGCTCCTCAGTCGTAACAACCACTTCACGTTTTCTAAACCCGTTATTACCATATTCCTTGGTTTCACCAATCATTTTTATTTTTCCTTGTACTTCCATTTCAATACTACTTATTTAATTTATTCTTGTTTTATACTTACGACAACAACAATTTCCATGCGCTATCAACATCACCATAACTTAAATAGTTTCTGGCTAATTTATGTTTTTCGTGATGGGATTTACTTTTAATATTTGGGTAACGCTCACTAACACTTTTGATAAATGCATCTATTTCATACTGTTTGGGCAACGACTCCACATTACCCAGCATGCCCAAATCATTCCCTGTAAGGACCATACTGTTTTTAACTTGTTCTGGCATGGCATCAACACCAATCCCCAAAGTTGAAAGTGGCTTTGGTATTTCAAAAAATCCCTTTTTGGCCCTGCTGTAATAACTTCCCCCAGCACGTGCTACCAAATCCAACTTTTCCTGAACGATTTTTCCGTCGGCATCCAAGACCTCATCCGAAATATGAAATTTTACAACTTCACAGATAATGAGATTACCTGCACCACCATTAGTTCCTAAAGCTATAATGTCATTAATTTTACATTCAAATTGCACCGGTGATTCAGCTACCCTGAAGGGTTTTACCAATTCAGATTCTAGCATGGTCAGGCCAGCCTTTTCAAATTCATTAACACCAACCCCATACTCAGTACTGCTAAGTGACATTTGCTGTACGATGTCATAATTAACAACGTTAATAACGACTTCCCTTACCGCCTCAGCATTTTCCAAAGTATGCTTAGTGGTATTATCCCGCACACGGCGTGCAGGAGAAAAAATTAAAATCGGCGGATTGGAACTAAACACATTAAAATAACTAAATGGGGACAGGTTAGGATTCCCATCCGCATCAATTGTGCTTGCAAAAGCAATCGGTCTAGGAGCAACAGCCGTCAATAAATACGAATGCAATTTACCTGTTGAAACTGTTTTTGGGTCAAAAGAAAGCATGCAATGCGTTATGAATTAATTTGTTGGATTATGTCGAAGCAATCAATGCAAATGTAGCGATATTGATAGGCTTTTAAAAGTTAATTGCCACGCTCACTACACAATATTATCAACATAATTACTTTATATTTAAAACCGATTCAACAAGCACTAACCGAATGGCTATTCGAATACAAAGAAATATTTTAAGATGGATTATTATAATAGCATCGTTCGTTATAATCTCTTTGATTCTTTGGAACACGTATATGTTTTTCCAAAGCTTTAAGGCCGAAGAACGAACCAAAATGCAAAATTGGTCTGCGGCACAACAAGAAATGAGAAAAAACACGAATCTAGATGCCGATATTAACCTTTCCTTGGAAATAATTAAAAGTAACACCACAACCCCCATGATTCTGGTTAGTAAAGATGGTGGATTAAGCTCTAACAATATCGACGAGGAAAAGTCAAATGATTCTATTTATCTAAGAAGCCTAATCTCAAAATTTGAAAAAGAAAATTCACCGATTGTTATTGAATATGAAGGTGAGTTACTATCAACGGTTTACTATGGCAATTCCCCGCTCTTAAATAAATTGAAATATTACCCTCTCGCGCTACTTGTCATTATTTTTCTCTTTGCAGCAGTCGCCTATTTCTTTTACAAAAGCTCTAAAATCGCAGAACAAAATAAGTTATGGACGGGGATGGCCAAGGAAACTGCACATCAAATCGGCACGCCGTTATCTTCATTAGTTGGTTGGACTGAGATTTTGCGAAGCGAAAACATTAACCAAGATTACATTGTTGAAATTGAAAAGGACATCAACCGCTTGAAAACCATTACCGATCGTTTTAGTAAAATTGGTTCAATGCCAACTTTAGTTGATACCGATATCGTTAAAGAAACATTGGAATCTTATGAATATCTAAAATCCCGTTCCTCAAAATTGATTGATTTTGATCTTGACATTCCCAACTCAGAAATCAGGGTAAACCTAAATTCCCAACTATTTAGCTGGACCATTGAAAATCTGGTCAAAAACGCCATTGATGCCATGAAGGGAAAAGGCAAACTTAAATTATCCATAACAGAGGAACAGAAAAATGTAAGGATTTTGGTCGAGGATAGTGGCAAGGGCATATCAAAATCAAATTTCAATACCATATTTCAACCCGGTTACACCAGTAAAAAACGCGGTTGGGGACTGGGATTATCACTCGCTAAACGTATCATTGAAGACTATCATGATGGTAGAATTAGAGTGCTTTCTTCTGAAATTGGAAAAGGGACAACTATGCAAATTTCCCTAAAAAAGTTATCTTAGACATTAGCTATTAATTCTAACCAAACATTATGGAGCCTAAATTTTTTACGCTTAAAGAGGTCATGCTAAATAACCACTGCCCAGAATGTTACTCTAACACAGGCCTTCGACTTACCTTTAGGCAAAGGTTTAGTGAAAATCTATTTTACAAGTCTATTACAGACGATTTAAAAAAAGACATTTACTGTACAGACTGCAATACTCCAATCTATTCTGGAAGATGGACAAAGGACATCGAACAGGTTGTTGCCTATCAACAAAGAGCAACAAAACTCAAGCCCAAATCAATGAAAATAAAGCCTTTGGCTTGGGGTTTTATTGCATTTGATGTTTTATTGATAGCCCTTGTAATTCTATTTGTAATGGATGTTATCAAATTTTAAATACTCTAGCTAGGTTAAAGAACCTCTGGAAGGGTTTCTAATTTACCATAAAAGGTATGTGACCTTACATTGGTATAAAATTCCTCGAAGTAATCGTCTTTCTTGAATTGAATCTGCAACTCTGGAAGTTCTTCAATTAAAAACAGATAGAACGTGTAGACATCTTCGTTTCGATTACCTGCTCTTCTTATTAATTTTAGGTAAGTTGATTTTTTCAATACCAAAAGATTTTTATCAGATTGAAAAACAAGAACCTCCTCTTTTGATTTTGCGCGTTTTATTTCCTTAGAAAAATTAATTTCAGGTGATATTGCCAAATATTTGTTTAGTTGTGAAAATGAATTAGCTCTTACTGTTTCAGTCTGACTATTAATGATAATAACCTCTTCCAATTGCTGATGAAACAACTGCGCAAAGGAGGGCATATTAAAAACCAACATTACAACAACTGTAAAATACAGTCCTTTTTTATGTGGAACTTGCATGGTCTATTAATTTAATAATTAGTGCTTATTTTAAATTTCGCTATGAGCTAGATTTTTAACCGATAGCCATTTTTTCGGTGCTACTATTTTTGAGTTTCACAGTAAAAATCATGAATTTGATGATTTTGACAGTGCCTAACAGCATCAAGTCGCTTAGCGGCATGTTTGATATTTTGACTGAATATTTCAATCAAGTTAAACAGGGATTTATGGTTTGAATTTTTCATAATCAAAAAATTTAAAGATTAAAAAGGGCGCTATGATTAAAAAGACATAGCACCCAAACAACAGTTCTTAGATTTTGTCTGCTAACGGAAAATCAATTTCAAGTCCTGTTAAGTTGTGTATGTAATTTGTAATGATTTTGTCGCCTACAACAATCACCACGTCAATTAGATTGGCTTCGGTGTAACCGGCATTAAAAAATGAGGTTTTAATCTCCTCGGAAACTTTACCTTTATTGGTAACGATGGCCGAAGTAAATTTCGCAAGCGCATCTAACTTTTCGTCAAACGAAGCTTCCCCTACTCTAATCTCCAAAATTTGCTCGTCTGTAAAACCGTTCATCTTACCTAAGGCAGTGTGAGCAGAAAGACAGTATTCACAATTGTTGATTTGACTGGTCACCAAGTTTATGACTTCTCGCTCTTTTGCTCTTAATGTACTTTTTCGGTTTTGAAGGGTTAGATAATCGCCAAGTGCAGTTTCGTTTTTTGCGAAGTAAGCATAAAGATTAGGCACAAAACCTAAGTTCTTTTTAAGATTTGTGAAGATAGCTTGATTGTTTTCTGAAACCTCTTCTTGTGTTGGTACTGTAAATGTGTTTTGTTCTACTGTAGTTGTCATAACTATTTGTTTTAAATGTGTATTAAATATTAACACTACAAAGATCCGTTGACAATACAGTTATAAAAATGACATGGTTTAGGAAAAAAGGTTGAACTACATCAACTTTTTTTCTTAACTCGCTTATTTCTAATACGTGAGAGAAATTCTGTAGTCATACCCAAATAGGATGCAAGCGCATATTGGGGAACTCTCTGGACGATTTGCGGGTATTTTTCAAGGAACGATTCATAGCGCTTCTCGGCATCTTGGGTCAAGTTTCTAACTAGGCGTCGTTGCATATAGGCAGTTGAATGTTCTGCTATAATCCTGAAGTAAGTCTCATATTTAGGGTGGCTTGCCTTAAGTTTTTTTTCATCGTCAAAGCTAATGCTAAGAAGTTTTGAATCTTCAAGTGCCATGACAAACATGGTAGCGGGTTGTTGATAGATATAGGCATTGTAATCTGATATCCACCAATCCTCAATTGCAAACTGTATGGTATGGTCGTGACCTTGATTGCAAATTACATAGCCGCGTAGAGCACCTTCTAATACATAATTTCTATGATGAGGAACAAAACCAGGTTGAACGATAAATTGCCTTTTCTTTACATATTTAAAACTGAAATGCTCTACAAATGTATTAGCCTCGGCATCTGTAAAATCTAGCCTCTTCCTAATATGCTCAATTAAAGGTTGTAATTGATTAACAATCATCTTCTAAGATTTACCCACCATTAAGATTGGATGTAGTTGAAAACATGTTTTATAAATAAGACTTTATCTGTGCTGCAGTCTCTTCAAATTCTGAAGATGTCAATTTTACTTTTCCAATAAATCGAGCATCTTCCATAGTCTGAAGAGGTATCAAATGAACGTGGCAATGCGGTACTTCCAAACCTATGACAGACATGCCTACACGTTGGCACGGAATGGCCTTACGTATTGCCTGGGCAACTTGCCTCGAAAACTCCATTAAGCCATGATAGGTCTTTTCATCCAAATCAAAGATTTTATCAACCTCCTTTTTTGGTATGCAGAGCGTATGACCCTTTGCATTAGGATTTATGTCAAGAAACGCTAAATAGTCTTCGGTTTCTGCAACTTTATAAGAGGGTATTTCACCAGTAATGATTTTTGAGAAAATGGAAGCCATAAAAACGTTTTGAAATGGACATACAATAATGTAAGCCTAAAATTAAAAAAGATTCCCATAAAAGAGAATCTTTAAATAAAGAACTGTATTTAGAACCGTGTAACTATCGACTTATTTCTAAAATATCAAATTTCATGATGCCATTAGGCACTTGCACCTCGGCAACATCCCCAACTGATTTCCCTAACAGACCCTTTCCAATTGGTGAATTTACCGAAATTTTACCCGAGGCCAAATCAGCTTCGCCATCTGCAACCAAGGTGTAATGCATTTCTGCACCGTTAGTTTGATTTTTGATTTTCACCTTTGACAGCACTAAAACTTTTGAGGTATCCATTTGGCTTTCATCAATTACCCTTGCGCCAGCTAAGGTTTCCTCTAATTTTGAAATTTTCATTTCCAAGAGACCTTGCGCTTCTTTCGCTGCATCATATTCGGCATTTTCACTCAAATCTCCTTTGTCTCGTGCTTCTGCGATGGCTTGAGAGGCTCTTGGTCTTTCGATATCTTTTAAGTGATTGAGCTCATCCCTTAATTTTTTTAATCCTTCGGCGGTATAGTAAGATACTTTACTCATAATTCTATCGTTTACGTTGTGGGAGCTTCAAAATCAATACTAGAATTAATAATTTTACCATACTAGTTGCTGCATAAAAAAAATCCCGCTCCCACGAGATTTGTTAATACAAAGATATGAAATATTTGAATAATCGTAAATTGCCTAAAAATGTTTTTGAGCAATGAAAAAGCTATATATCCTCCTTTCGTTTTTATTTTTATTCAATTGTGAAAACGATAACACCATCAATAACTGCAACTTTCTTTTAGATGTTGGTGTTAACGTTACACTGAATTTGAATCTTCCTTCGTTTAATCCGCTTAGATTTACCGGAAATGTTGCTTTTGTTCCAAATCAGAGAAATTTTGGTATCTACGTAATTAATACTGGCTCGGGTTATCGAGCTTGGGATGCAGGTGATCCGAATGTTGCGCCTAGTTCTTGCACGTTTTTGGAGCGAGATGGTGTTGAAGTCATGTCTACTTGCGACGATGTAAATAAGTACAATCTATTTACAGGCTTAGCGGTAGATGAGCAATTACCCTGCCCACTTTTAGAATACCGCGTTACCCAATCTGGTGATAATTTGACAATAACAAATTAGCCGTTTTCAAAAATTTAAGGTCATCCCAACCAAAAAATTAGTAGTCGCCTGGGGATAGAACCCTATAAAACTTCCCGTTGAAACCCCTGTAGGACTATCGGCATTTTCAAAGTCAAACGTTCCAAAAAATCCGTTCGCCACATATTCAACGCCGAATATATTGTTGACCAAACCAGAAAAAACAATGGATTCAAAAATTGATTTTGGTTTCCACTCGTATGTCAAATTGAAATCGTTTATAAAATAACTTTCCAATTTTGATTCTGGGTTTTCGGTATTGCTCATAAATTGTTCCCCTACGTATTTACTTAAAAGTGACATTTGGAATCCAGGTTTTGGCTGAAATACAAGCGCATTTGCCGCAACGAATTCTGGAGAGAAAGAAATATCGGTTTCACCTAAATCAACAATCACACCATCTACAGATGTAAATGTCTCACGGTTTTTATTGGAACTTATCGTAAAATTAGGTTGTATTGAAAAACTATTGCTAAGTGCCAAAGCTGCATCCACTTCAAGTCCCAGTCTGTAACTTTCTCCGCTATTGGTTCTTATTGGTGCGCCAACATTATCCAATTGACCTGTAAGTACCAACTGCTCATTGTAATGCATGTAATATCCATTGACGTAAAATCTAAAACCTCTGGTTTGGTGTCTCCAACCAAAATCAAAATCATTTAACTGCTCTGGTACAACGTCTGGATTGTTCTCAAAATCACTTCGGGTAGGTTCTCGATTGGCCCTCGCATATGAAAAGTACAAATCATTATTCTTGTTTAGGGTAAAGGTGAGACCTGCTTTCGGATTAAAAAATGTAAAATTTTCATCAACATTAAATGGGGTTAACGTTGCAGATTCTTGACCTGAGGTTTGGTAATTTACATTTCTCAATTGTAAATCCCCGTAAAGTTTCAGCTTATTATTCAATCTGTAATTGGCCTTTACAAAACCAGAAACATCGTTTTTAATTCCTCGACCTTCGTAATAGCGTTGGTCAATTTCCAGTTGGTTTGCGTACTCTGCCCAAATAATTTCCCCAAAATGGTCGCCGTCATAATGGCTAATCGAAGTGCCAAAAATAAGGTTCAATTTATCTTTCTTATAATTGGCAGAAGCATTAAAGACGTAAAAATCATTATCCAACCAACGTCTTCTGGCATAATCCATACTATTTACCGATTCACCATTTACTGTAATGGGGTCAAGACTCAGGAAATCAAAACTAGAGTCTGGGGCAAATAAAATATTTGAATAGTAGAAGTCGTCAATATATTCTTCAAAAAACCCTCGACCGTAAGTGTAATTTAAACCAACATTCGTGGTCCAGTTAGCACCATAGCGCTGGTTCCAATGTAATTGATAATGGTCTTGACGGTAATTATCAACTTGGCTGTCGTAAAAACCAGTTCTATTCCCCTCATTGTCGAATTGAATCCCGGCAATGTTGAAACGTCTGTTTTCATCAAGATTCGGATTCTCTCCGATGGCTGCAATTGTTGCCGGGTCAAAACCAAACCAAGACTGATAGGTGACTTCGCTGCCTCCAAATGTTACCGCTTTAACTAAGGTGTTATCGTCTTTGTAAGAGGCTTGCAAGAAATAGGCCTTTAAATTTGAATACGCGCGGTCTATATAACCATCACTTTGAATATTTGACAATCTACCCGTAATCTCAACACCTCTGCTTTGGTCGTCGTCAACACTCATAAGCCCAGTCCCAAATTTTACGGTATGTTTTCGGGTATTAAAACTTCCAAATGAATTTGCAATTTGGCCGTAGGCCTCTTCGGAAACATTATCGGTTAGGATATTTATACTGGCACCAAAAGCACCCGCACCGTTGGTTGAAGTTCCTACACCACGCTGAAGCTGAAGATTCTCTACTGAAGAAGCAAAATCACCAAGATTTACCCAAAATGTACCGAGAGATTCTGCATCATTATATTGAATACCATTAATGGTGACATTGGTACTTTGGGCATTAATACCCCGAACTCTTATCCCGGTGTAACCTACCCCTGCCCCGGCATCTGAAGTGGTGACTACCGAAGGTAAATAATTAAGTAAAATTGGTAAATCCTGACCAAGGTTCCGTTTAGCGATTTCCTCTTTGTCTACATTGGTGTGGGTTATTGGAGAGGTGGCATCTACCCTAACGGCCTTTACCAAAATTTCTTCTAAGGATTCGGGTTCTTCATACACTTCAACATTAAGAACAATGTCTTTGTTTGAAATTATTATGTCTTTTTCGACCACCTTATTAATCATTCCTACAAAACGTAAAGTATAGGAGCCAGGAGTTAAATCAAGTTGATACTTGCCGTCGAAGTCAGTTTGAGTTCCTGTTTTAGTTCCTTTTATTATAACATTTATACCCGGCAAAGTCTCATTCCGAACAGTTACAATACCCGAGACAGTGAATTGTTCCTGACTAAATGAAACCGATGTACATAAAATGAAAAAAACGAAATTAGCCTTATGAAAAAGGCCTTGAAAGTTTAAGAAACTAGATTTACTTTTCATTGCGATTAATACGTTTAATCGAATAAAAAGGGGTAGTTATTCTTGTTAATTGAAATCATTTATTAAGACAAACGCCAAAATAATGAGACACTTCGACTGCGCTCAGTGTGACATATCAACGTTTTTGTTTTATCCCTAAACAGCATTACCTGTTCCAGGTTCATTGGGTATATTCTCAGCCTATCATAATATAGTTTAACATTTCAGTTTAGAAAACTGCGACTGCCTACTGAATACTATTTTAAGCACCCCTTTGTTGAGAATGGCGCAAAGGTATAAAGGAAAATTGAACCGATGACTGTATTTTATCAATTTTATTTTACCCAACCTCAGGCGGCTTTCGATTAGCTTTTTTTTCTGAATGTCTGCGTTTTGCTTTCAATCGTTTTTGCTTTACAGCTCTAGGGACTTTGGTCGGCTTTCTTTCCTTGTCTTCAGTAAGGCTTTCAGAAATCAAATTTAGAAAGCGTTCAATGACAATGGACTTATTACGATGCAGACTTCGGCTTTCCACACATTGTAGAATTAGAATATTTTGCTTGGTAAGTCTTGTTTGCAGTTCGTTTTTGAGTTTTACTTTTTGTTCTTATTTTACAAGCGAGGGTTTTCAAAATCAAAACTGGTATTAACGCTTGATAATGCTTGTTATTTGTTAAAATCATTAAATAAGAACAACATATGGCTTTATCTTTATATAATGAGTAGAAAAACTTACTTATAAATTCATTTGGTCCACAATGAATAAAATTGGTATTTCG
>JBCCOJ010000057.1:0-16306 GCA_039025415.1 Bacteroidota bacterium
ATATTGTGTCTATTTCTTAAATTTTATTTAAATTATCAGCTAATTGCTTATTTTTGGCGTTCATAAAAAGTTTACTCCCTATGAAAAGAAGCTCGATTTTAGCAACCACACTATTAATTCTATCAATTTCCCTTGGTTTCAGCCAAAACGGAATATGGCAAAACGACACCTTTAAAGATGGCACCGATGGTGTGAGTCTCAAAAAACTGGATAGAAATAATTATTTCGTTTCTAGATTGAATATAGAACAGCTAAAGCTAAAATTGGAAGATGCTCCTCAAAGGGGTGAAGCAACGAATAATTCAAAATTAGTTTTGGAATTTCCAGATACAAAGGGCCAACTAGCTGCATATAATGTGGTTGAGGTACCCATTTTTTCTTCTGGGCTTGAATCTCCAAATCGTGAAACCATTCGAACCTACCTAGGTCAAGACGTAGAAGGAAAAGGTAAACGCATACGGTTTAGCGTTACCCCATTGGGTTTTAAGGGCATGATTAGTGAAGCTGGAGGGGCTTTAAGTTTTATCCAGCCAATAACTAAGGTATCCAATGGTCAATACCTTATTTATAACCGGGCTGCTGATTTAAGCCGGGTTAAAGGTTTTGAGTGTAGAACTGAAGCAGAAGAAATAACGAAATCGGCCCAGGCGCAATTGGAAAACAGTGATGCAAATGATCAAACACTGAGAACCTATAGAATCGCTATTTCTGTTACCACGCAGTACACCAATTTTTGGGATGATGGTAACAATGCCAATGGTGATGCTAAAGATGATGCTCTAGCTGAGGTGGTTTCTACCTTAAACAGGTCCAATGAGGTATATGAGGTTGATATGGCGATTAACTTTGTTCTGGTTGATACTTTTGATGACCCAGCCTTAGATTTGATTTACCAAGGTAGTGACCCATATACGCCGGCGGGTTTTAATGCGCAGTTGCAAAACAATCTCACCAATGTTGTTGGCGAGGCCGATTATGATATTGGGCACCTATTTCATTTTGGTGGAAACAATGGTAATGCCGGATGTATTGGGTGCGTTTGTGTAAATGGGCAAAAGGGTAGCGCATTTTCATCACACTCATTTCAGGATAATGATGGCGGACCTTACATGTCAGATTTCTTTGATATTGATTATGTACCGCACGAGATTGGTCACCAAATGGGAGCTAATCACACGTGGTCATTTAATACTGAAGGAACTGGGGTGAATTTTGAACCAGGAAGTGGGACTACCATAATGGGTTACGCAGGTATTACTGGTCCTAATAATGTTCAAAACCATAGCGACGCACATTTTCATCTCGCCTCTATTGCACAAATTTTGAACAACGTTGAAACAAGCCCAAGTGATTGCGCGGTTACAACACCTATAACAAATACCGCTCCTGCAGCAGATGCAGGAGCCGATTTTTCGATACCAAAAGGGACCGCATATGTTCTCAAGGCAAGTGCATTTGATTTTGATGCTTCGGATATTTTGACCTATACTTGGGAGCAATTAGATGATGGAATTACCACCAGAAATAATTTTGGACCTGATAAATCTTCGGGCCCAGTATTAAGGTCAAGGCCACCCAGTACTTCCCCAAATCGTTTTATTCCTGTTTTATCCAGGGTTTTGGATGGTGAATTGACTCAAATCAATCCAAACATAACCGCAGACAATACCTCATGGGAAACAGTATCAACTGTAGGTCGCGAACTTAATTTCGGTTTAACGGTAAGGGATAGATCTGAAGCTGGTGGCGTAGGTCAAATGCCGCAAACCGATTTTGATTTTATGACCGTAACTGTTGAAGATGTGACCCCATTTACCGTGGCTACTCCCCCAAATACTGCACCCGGATCAGTATTAACGGTCAATTGGGTCGTAGGAGCAACAGACCAAATGCCTATTAATTGCCAAAACGTCAATATCCTCTTTTCAGATAATGGAGGCGCTTCATTTACTACGCTAGCCGCCAATACGCCGAATGACGGTTCACAAGAGGTTAATATCCCGAATATTCCTGAAATAGATAATGCAAGACTATGGGTAGAAGCAGCTGATAATATTTTCTATGCCGTTTCTGAGGACTTTAGCATCAATACAGTGCCTGACTTTGCCTTAAATAACAGTACTGGTGCATTAACGACATGCTCAACGGATGTGGTTAATTATAATGTTGATTTTGTAACATCAAATGGATTTTCTGAAAACACACAATTTACAATCTCGGGCAGCCCAATTAATAGTTCGGTAAATTTGAGTACCAATAATTTGAGTGCCAACGGAAGTTTGGAAATAGAGGTTTCCGGTTTAACTAGTGTAACGGCAAATACCTATACACTTGTATTAACAGGTACCTCTCCAACAATTACGAAATCTATAGACATTGAATTAACCGTTTCTAATGGGGCATGTGCTTCAATTGGAAATACAGATTTTGCGACTAGTGTAACTAGGGTTGAATTTAACACTATTGATAATAGCTCGGGTAAAGAAACGGGATACAGTGATTTCACCAATTTGTCAACTGATATAAATAGAGAAAGTGCGTATAATTTATCGGTAAGAGTTAATACTGATGGAAATTTTATCCTCGGGACAAGAGCCTGGATAGATTGGAATCAAAACTGTTTGTTTGAATCCAATGAAGAATTTTCACTAGGGGTTGCTACAAACGTAAGTAACGGTTTAACAGGCGGTAGCCCTCTTGAAATCACCGTGCCAGCTAATGCTTTATTGGGAGAAACAACCTTAAGGGTATCGACGCAGTTCAACGCTTTCCCAAATGCTTGCGGGGTAGATTTTGATGGTGAAGTTGAAGACTATACTGTTAATGTTGAAGAATCACTTTCTACTGATGAGAATGTATTTGGTGGTTTTCAAATTTTCCCAAATCCGAATGAAGGGGTGTTTAATGTCAAGCTTAATTTGAACAATAGTAATAAAGTGGATATTAAAGTATTTGATATTAGAGGCAGGTCTGTATATGACCAAACTTTTGTAAACCAAGGAAATTTCAATGAGGAAATTGATTTGAACAGTGTACAATCAGGATTGTATTTGGTTCAAGTTTCAGATGGTCTAAAATCAGCAACCAAAAAAATAATTGTAGAATAACGCAGTATAACATTTTAATTTGTAATTAAAAAAGAGAGGTGATTATCACCTCTCTTTTTACTTTCCGTTGAAGGCATTCATGGTATTATTCAATCCTGCGGTGCCAAAAGATTTTATTAACTCAACGGAAGTCTTAAGCCGTTCCTCAAGTTTGGATTTTTCTTCCTCATTCCACTGTCCGAGTACATAATCTACTTGTCTGCCCTTTGAGAACGTATCACTTATCCCAAATCTAAATCTAATGTACTTGGTTGTTTGTAATTTATCCTGAATGTCTTTAAGTCCATTGTGTCCGCCATCGCTCCCTTTTCCTTTTAATCGTATGGTGCCAAAAGGCAGGTTTAAATCATCTGTAATAACCAATAGATTTTCCAAGGAAACCTTTTCCTTGTTTAGCCAATAAAGTACAGATTTACCGCTGAGATTCATATAGGTGCTTGGCTTTAACAAAATAAAGTTTCTACCCTTAAACCTGTAAGTAGTAATATCTCCCAGTTTATGGGTTTCAAATTTTAAATCTTCCTTTTTAGCTAAAGCATCCAAAATTTTAAACCCTATGTTGTGTCGGGTTTCGGCATATTCTGGACCGATATTTCCGAGACCTACTATTAAAAATTTCTTCATTTTTTGAAGTTATAATATTTCCGTAGAAAAAAAGCACGCTACAAAAAATGCAGCGTGCTCTTATCAAATAGTCGATTTGCTTATCTTTAAGATTCGCTTTGCTCTTCTGCAGCAGGTGCTTCTGCTCCTTCAGCGTTCTCAGTACTTTCTGCTCCTTCTTCAAGATCATCTTCATCCTCGTCATCGTCAACGACAATTGCTGTTCTTGCTGTTTTAATCTGGCATACTACGGTATTATCAGTATGTAGTATTTCAAAGTTTTCGCCAGCCAATGCCGTTACAAATAGCTTGTCTCCAATTTTGAGTGGTGTGATATCTGCTTTCAGAAAATCTGGAAGGTGCTTTGGTAAAGCCTTAACTCTAAGTTTACGTCTGTTTCTTCTTAAGACACCGCCATTAAGAACACCTTTGGAGGTCCCGATTACATGTACTGGAATGTCCATGGCGATTTCCTTGCCTTCGAACAATCTGTAAAAGTCGATGTGAAGAATTTTTTCAGTAACTGGGTGAAACTGGATGTCCTGTAAAACAGCATCATAAGTTTCACCGCCTTCTATGGCAATCACAACTGTATGCGCATTAGGCGTATAAACCAGTTTAGAGAATGCCAATTCTGGTGCAGAGAAATGCACGTTTTGGTCTCCTCCGTATAATACGCAAGGAACCTGGCCAGCATTACGTAGGGCTTTAGTTGCCTTTTTGCCCACGCTTTCTCTTTGAGATCCGTTGATTGTAATTGATTTCATTTTTAAAAATTAAATAGTTTGTTTTTACCTCATTTTGAGGGCTGCAAATTTAAACATATATTATATAATCACTATTGTTTGAGCATAATTTTTTTAGAACCTACACCACTAAAGGTCTTAATCTTCAGAAAGTAAATACCAGTATTCAAATGTTTAAGACTAACATTTACATCTTTGAGATTGGGATTTATAGATAAAAGTATGCGACCTCTACTATCAAATATGCTTAAATCTTCAATGACTTCATCGCTTTCTAGATTAATTTCACCTTTTGTTGGATTTGGGTAAACTTTAAAATCTACAGTATCATTATTCAAGATATTCAATGAGTCGCAAGTTTCATTAGCGTCTAATGGATTACTCCCACAATCTATCTCTTCTTGGTTACTAAAATTATCACCATCAATATCGTCATCTCCCAAATCACATAGTCCGTCATTGTCTAAATCATCACCGTCATTTACAGAATTGCCGCCTGAACCATCAGCTCCTGTTTGTGAGCAATCGTCACAGCCATCATTATCTAAATCTCTACAAATAAATGGGTTGTTTGGGTCCTCATCTAGGGCAAATGCAACCCCGTCATTATCGGCGTCATTGGTTGTGGGGTTTAATAAAGCTCGAGAAATACGTCCGCGTTGAAGTACGTTCACGTTAGTAAAACTACCTCCAAAGATTAATTCGCCTTCTGAATCAACAGCCATGCTGCCAACTACCCGGTCATCATCAATATTAGAAATTGAAAAAGACGTATCGACAGATCCATCAGCATTTAATCTTACAATGCCATCTGTGCTGTGCCCATCAATAGAAAAAATTCGCCCTGCTGCTAAGATTTTATTGTCAGGTGCGAGTTTAATATCTATAACTTCAGATACTAAATCCGTATCGGTAAAACTGGTATCAATAGATCCGTCTGAATTAAGCTGAAAGATATTTCCCAAGGACACACCGTTAAACGAATTGATATTTCCACCAACCAGGATTTTCCCATCTGGGCGAACTAAGGCTTGTCGCAAATAATTGCTAGAACCAGTACCAATATCAAATGTTGAATCAAAGCTACCATCTGGATTAACCCTGACAATATCCCTACTGGGATTACCTAAATAAGAATCAAATTGTCCCGTAAAAATTACTTTTCCATTAGGCTGAATAGCAATACCGCGAATATCGATAAAAGATGGCCCTATAAAGGATAGGTCTTCGGTGCCATCGGTGTTTAGTCTGTAACTAAGATTGGTCGTGCCCGTATTCGTTATAATCTTTCCATCGGCTTGTATTCCTAATTTCGTGACAGTTTCAGAGTCATCGAAGGCGTTGGTAAAAGTGTTGTCTAACGAACCATCTGAATTTAAACGCACCACCGCGGGCGTTGTATTAATGTCTGAAAAAGCCGAACTAATGAAGGAGCCTGAAACAATCATCTTACCGTCTGGTTGTAGCACAATATCACTCGCGTTTCTGTAGGCGAATGTGAGCCCGGCGTCGAAAGAGGGGTCAACGGTACCATCGTTAAATAGTCTTGCAATTCCAAATCGAGTAAACCCGTTAAATTCCTGAAATTGGCCAACAGCAACTATCTTTCCATCAGGCTGCAAGACCAGTCTATCTATTCTATCATTAGCCCCGAGACCTGGATTAAAACTCGCATCTAAAATACCATCCGGTTCTGTTTGAGCGATATAGCCTCTATCCGATTGCTGATATCTGGTGAAATCTCCACCAAATAGGAGTTTGCCATCCGTTTTCAGGTATATAGTCCTTACACGTTGGCTTGGGGAAAGTCCCGAAAAATATGTGGTATCTAAAGCGCCATCCGCTTCGAGTCTTGCCACGTATTGTACAGGTTCAAATTCAACTGTTGTAAAGTTTCCCGCAATCATTAATTTTCCGTTAGGTAGGGCCTGAATATCTTCAACTACTCTAAAACTTGTTGTAATATCTGGTTGAAATGAAGGGTCCAAAGCACCATTACTAGTAAGCTTTGCCAGGAAACGCTGCGTATTATTATCAATTTCATCAAAAGGGCCACCAACATAAATAGTATCGTCCTGTAAAAGCTCTACGCTGAATATATCATCATCAAATTCAGGGGCATTAAAGGTAGGGTCTAAAGTGCTATCTGGTAATAAACGAACTATATTCTCTACCGAGGTTCCATTATAAAAGTCAAGATTACCTGCAACGATAATTTTACCATCACTTTGAAGTTCAATATCCCTAATATCTGAGTCAAAAAAAGTTGCAAGGCCGTCATTTGGGTAAGATTCAAAAGTGGTGTCCAATGTGCCATCATTGTTAAGTCTTGTAATTCCCCTATTGGATATGCTGAGTTGATTGTAAACGCTTCCCGCGACTAGAATTTTTCCATCAGGTAGCAAATGACTATCGTAGACTATATTTCCGCTGACCTCAGTAACATTTCTATTAATGGTGCCGTCATTGTTCAATACCATGACGCTGGTTTGGCAAGCAGAACCAGACCCACATTCAAAATCGAACTGTCCAGTAATTAGAATTCTTCCATCTTGTAGTGGGACAATACTTCTAACGACACCAGCAAAAACTTGTAATAATGGCGACTGAAAACTTGGGTCAAACGTTCCATCTGCTAATGTGCGAACGATTTTTGGGCTTACGAAGGTATTATAATTGAAAAATCCACCACCAATTAAAAATTTACCATCTGCTTGCTCTGCAATCGCATAAACTTCGTTTCTATCAAGAGCTCCAGAAATATTTCCATTACATCCCTTAAAATTAAGTTCGTTAAAGGGTAGGTTTCCCCAATTGATATCGGCTGAACCGTCTTGCGCATTTACAGCAATTGTAAAACACAATAATAGGCCTAGGTATTTCATTGTTTGAATCATTTAATATTCAAACCTACTAAAAATTGTGCTTAGATTAAGTTAGAATAATCCTAATGGTCACATTAAAAACTTGGAGCTGATGGATTGGTTGTGATGCACGTTGTACATGACTTCGGCGAATAATTCGGCACAACTTAAAACTCGTATTTTATCACTTTTTTGTTTCAACGGAATTGAATCTGTAATTATCAATTCCTCTAGTTTTGATTTTTCAAGTTTATTATAGGCGTCACCTGATAAGATAGGATGGGTGCAGATGGCTCTAACGCTAAGCGCTCCTTTTTCCATCATTAAATCGGCAGCTTTAGTTAATGTTCCGGCGGTATCGACCATATCGTCAACGAGAACTACATTTTTACCGGTAACGTCACCGATGAGTTCCATGTGGGAAATTACATTGGCTTTTGCACGTTGCTTATAACAGATTACCACATCGCTTTCCAAGGCTTTAGAGTAGGCATAAGCTCTCTTGGAACCGCCCATATCTGGTGATGCGATAGTTAGATTATCTAAACCTAAATTTTTGAGATAGGGCAGAAAAATCGTTGATGCAAACAAGTGATCTACGGGTTTTTCAAAAAATCCCTGTATTTGGTCAGCGTGCAAATCCATAGTAATGATTCGGGTTGCCCCTGCAGCTTCCAACATCTTTGCTACTAACTTTGCAGCAATTGGCACCCGTGGTTTATCTTTTCTATCCTGTCTGGCCCAACCGAAATAGGGCAAAACTGCGGTAATATGCCTTGCCGAAGCCCGTTTTGCAGCATCAATCATTAGGAGCATTTCCATTAGGTTTTCTGGCCCCGGGTGGGTAGAACCGATAATGAAAATTCTTGTGCCACGAATTGACTCTTCGTAAGAGGGCTGAAACTCCCCGTCACTATAGGTGGAGGTAATAACGTTGCCCAAGGAGGCACCGTAGGTTTTGGCTATTTTCTCAGCGAGTTCTTTACTTTGATTACAGGCGAATATTTTGGCTTCAGTTGCTGCTCCGGGCATGATAGTAGATTACAATTAAATACATTAAAGCGTTTCGTAAAACGAGCTTCAAATTTATAAATTTATTTCAACCCATAAAGAGAAAACCCGCTTAATATGGTTGTGGGTGTTGTATATATTTTATAATTTTGCACACCATTTGCTCAAGTGGCGGAATTGGTAGACCTGTCTGCCGACAGGCAGGCGCGCTAATGGATTGTCTCTTTCAAATTATGTTTTATATTTATGCTCTATCTAGCATTGAACGAAATTATATTTACGTCGGTATGTCAGAGCATATCGAAGAGAGAATTAAAAGACATCAATCAGGTAGAGTGAAAACAACTAGAGCTTATCGTCCGTTCAATGTTATTTATATTGAGCCTTTAGATGTTGAACGAAATGAGGCAAGAAAAAGAGAAAAGTATTGGAAGTCTGGTATTGGTAAAGAAAAATTACGCCAGATTAGGGATGATTTAAAAAGTAAAAAACAATAATGCTCAAGTGGCGGAATTGGTAGACGCGCTGGATTCAAAATCCAGTTCTTTCGGGAGTGTGGGTTCGATTCCCACCTTGAGTACGAATAAATCAAAAAGCAGGCTAAAACATAAAGCTTGCTTTTTTGTTTTAGCGGATTTTTGATTTTCAAAGCGACGCTTTGTGGGAACTACCAGAGGTTAATCCCACATTTATTACTTAAAGAGACTTAAAAAATTAGTGTTGGGTCTTTTTTTAATCTTTTATCGTCTGGTTTTCATAAAATGTCTAAATGTTTTTTGATTGTTTAAAAACACGGGTTAATTTCGATGTATCCATTTAACGTTCAAAAGATTTGAACTGCCTGCATTAGTCTTCTACATTTCAAAAGAATTGCAATGTTTTTTATGAAGATACAACTTCATTAATTTTAAACGATTTCAAAAGTGCCTTCCTCAAAATCCGCTGCACATCCCCGTTATCTTTCTGCTCAATGAGATGATGCTCGAGTTCATCCTCATGGTTGATTTGAAGTGTTTTTTCTATAAATCCGTAGCCTCGATACAAACCATCCCTTACCAAAATAAATGCCGCTTCGTTCTGATGTCTCCCCTTTTGTTTTAGTATTGCATTTTGGCTGCTTTCAGAAATGTGATTTATAGCTTGGCACACACGTTTGTTATATTCTAAAATAGCTTCCTCAGACTTGCAAACGCCCTTACAGGAGTCAATCCAAAAATGCGAACACTCACTTACACCTTCCTGTAAATGGCAGTATTTAGGACAAAGCTCAAAACGGTTACATATTTGTTCTAAAAATAGCCTGCATTCACGAATGCTGTAAAACGTAATTAAAGGCTTTGGTGCAAGCTTTGAGGAATTAAACGCTAGATGCATTATGCCGCCACGGTCCTGAAATGAAAAAATAGAATAGCTTTTTGTAGGACGTTTTGAAGCGCGGTTATAAAGTGGATAATGGTGTTTAATTGCCGCATCTTCCATAAGTAGGGCAATCAACTCGCCACCCGATAGCTCAAAGTCGATATCTGCGGTTTCACGGCAAAGGTTCAACTCCTTATCAGATTTATCGTAGAAGTGTCCCAGGACCCTTTTTTTAAGATTCTTGGCCTTCCCAACATATATGACCTTGCCTTTTTTATTTCTGAAATAGTAAATGCCTGGCTCATTCGGTATGGCCTCGAAAACCTTTTTTGGTAGATGGGGTGGAAGTGTTGCCTCTTTGGAATTTCGTTTTAAAAAATCAGCGAATACCTTTTCTGAATCTTCTTGGCCCAACAACATTTCAAACAGGGTCACTGTGGCCTCAGCATCTCCCCGAGCGCGATGTCTATCCGAAATTTCAATAGACAGATTTTTACACAATTTACCTAAACCATAAGAGCGAAATCCAGGCAATAGTTTTCTTGAAAGCCGAACTGTACAAAGTTTTTTTCGTTGAAAATCAATGCCAATGGCCTTAAATTCATTTCTGATGATGTTGTAATCAAAGTTAACGTTGTGGGCTACAAAAATCGCGTCTTTGGTGATGTCGAGAATCTTTTCGGCTATTTCAGCAAAAGTTGGTGCATCGGCTACCAAACCATTATCAATTCCAGTAAGAGCAGTAATATGGTCTGGTATTAATGCTTCTGGATTTACTAGTGAGGTAAATTCATCAACCACTTTTTCTCCATCATGACGAAATATGGATATCTCAGTCATTTTGTTGCCACGCCCAGTGGTCTCGACGTCAATGATGGTGTAGAGCCCCCTAAGTCCCCCGGAGGGGGATTTCTCACTCTTGCGCTTTTTATTGATTTTAGTTTTTATATTCCTTAGTTTTAAACTTAGAACTTAGTTTTTGGTTTGAGTTAATACTTTCCAACCCCTCCGTCCGCCTTGTGCGGACACCTCCTCTTACAAAATGGAGGAATTAAATCTTTAGAATTAATTGTTCTATTGAATCTTTTTTAAAGACTTTGAGTTTTTTCAAATGGTGAGTTTGCTCAAAAATTATTACACTCTATTTTCATATTTCACCTCTGCACAGGACTTATCAATTTACTGCTTTCAATTTCAACCCCACTTTCAGTTCCTCCCATCCGGGGAGGCTAGGTGGGGCTTTTACGCCATCTGCTTTACCGCTTCCAGCTCTACTTTCAATTCTTGGAACATACTCATGATACTGCTAAGTTTCAATTCCTTTTCATTGTACTCCTGGGTGTTGATGCAACAGGTGAATTCCCAAAGTTCAAGAACGTCGCTAATTGCTACTTCATATGGTTTGTAGGTCTTATTATCACTTTTTAGTTCTAGAGTTCCTCGTTTTTCAATATGGTTATAGACGCGTTTGTAAACTAGGCCATCATCCTTGGTAAGCACTACATAGGTGCGCCCATCTTTGATATCGCTAATATCCTCAACATATTTTGCTACGATGAAAGAACCATCTTTTACTGGCAGCATGGAATCCCCTTTTATAGGAAACGCGCGATGTGTCCCGGTTGGTAAAAACGGTAGTTTGATTTTTTGCAGTTGCTCGATGTACTCAGGATCGGCATAACCCGAAAGGTAGCCGGCAGAGGCTTTGGCGGGAACAATTTCAATGAGGTCTTCGTTATTGTCGTCAACAGTTATTGGAAACAGCACACGCTGACTCCCAATCTGGATAAACGAGGTGTCTGTAGCCTTTCGTAAATCGTTTTTCACCAAAATATCAATCGGCAGATTAAAATAACTACTTAGGTCAATCAATCTATCAATTGGCGGTTCAGAGCGTCCCTCTTCGTAGGAACCGACCATGGAGCGGGTCCAGCCCAGCTCATCGGCGAAGCGCTCTTGGGAGAATTTTCTGAGGGTACGAAGGTGTCTTATGTTGGCTTGGATGTTTTTCATAATCTTTTAGCTTTAAAATCTAGCCCTGAAATGCTGTTAAAGCGAATACATACCTAGTTTTTTCGGTGACGAAAACCAATTTTACTAGCTAGGGCCATTAACTTATACTACAAATGTAAGCAACATAAACTACATATAAAAGCTAAATTTGTAAGTCCGTAGAATTTCAGTCTGAATTTAAACTTCAGTCTCAAATTTTGACAAAAACAATTACAGCTTGTACTTAAACTGCCATACATATTATAGTCTTAGATACGGTACGATTGCACCCGAAGGACTATTGGCAATTACCCAGAAAAATCAATTGAAGTCTTTCGCGATAACCGATATAAATAATACTTCGGCGTGTTTGGATATTGTTCGGCTCTCAAAAAAAACCAGTCTAAAACCTGTTTTAGGGGTCGACTTTAGAAATGGTGCCGATCAGCAGTTTGTTCTATTGGCCAAAAACAATAATGGCTTTCAAAATATAAATGCTTACTTGTCTTCGTTTCTACACCAAAAAGAATTCGAAATACCTAAACAACCGGAAATAAAGCTTAAAAACTGCTTAGCTATCTATCCTTTTCAAAAAGGAAAAGAATTCAATTTAAAACCAAACGAATTTCTCGGGGTTTCACCCAAAGATTTAAATGCTTTGAAGTTTTCACGATGGAAACGTTTTCAAGACAAACTCGTAATCCTCAAAACGGTTTCGTTTCAGAATAAAAAAGGTTTTAATATCCATAGATTATTACGTGCGATTGCTAATAATTGCTTGTTGAGCAAATTGCCAAAATCTGAGGAAGGCCAGCTCAATGACATCATGATGCCTGTTGAAGAACTATATAGAGTTTACAGGGAATTTCCACAGATAATAAAAAACACAAAGTTACTGCTTGAAACTTGTAGTATTGATTTTCAAATCCCCGCCAAAACACCAAACAACCAAAGAACTTACACAAAAACCCAAGAATTGGATTTTAGGTTACTTAAAAAGCTGACCTATGATGGACTTTATTATCGCTACAAAAAACCTGGTGCTCGAATTTTTGAACGTATTGAAAAAGAGCTCAATATCATAAAACAAAAAGAATTTGTTTCCTATTTTCTCATCAATTGGAAAATTCTGAAATATGCCCGTAGTAAAGGCTATTTCTACGTCGGTCGGGGTAGCGGTGCTAACAGTATTGTGGCGTATTTATTGCAGATTACTGATGTTGACCCGGTTGAACTCGACTTGTATTTTGAACGATTTATCAATCTGTTTCGGCAGAATCCGCCCGATTTTGACATTGATTTTTCTTGGAAGGATCGTGATGACGTTACCGAATTTATATTCAAGAAATTCAAAAATACCGCACTTATTACAGTTTATAACACGTTTAAGTTCCGCGCTTCGGTGCGGGAGTTAGGCAAAGTATTTGGTTTGCCAAAATCTGAGATGGATGTGTTGACCCGGGGTAGGTATAGGCTAAATCAATTAGACAAACTTTCACAGTTAGTCATTAGATACAGCAAGTATATCGAAGGGTTTCCCAATTATCTTGGCATCCATGCTGGCGGGATTTTAATTTCTGAAAAACCAATCTATTGTTACTGCGCCACGTTTATGCCACCTAAGGGCTTCCCAACAACCCAATTTGATATGGTAGTGGCTGAAGATATCGGCCTTTACAAATTTGATATTCTAAGCCAACGCGGTCTTGGAAAAATAAAGGAGGCTACGGAAATCGTCGCCTATAACCATCCCGATAAGCCACCAATAGATATTCACGACATCAAACGTTTTAAAAATGATAAACGGATTAAGCATCTACTAAGAAACGCAAAGGCCATTGGTTGTTTTTACGTAGAATCGCCCGCTATGCGAATGTTGCTTAAAAAATTGCAGGTCGACAATTATTTGGGTTTGGTGGCGGCGAGTTCTGTTATTCGTCCGGGTGTTTCCAAAAGTGGCATGATGAAAGAATATATACTGAGATACCGTTTTCCTGAACGCCGAAAGGATGCTCCCGAGGTACTTTACAAAATCATGCCCGATACTTACGGTGTTATGGTGTATCAGGAAGACGTCATAAAAGTGGCCCATCATTTCGGCGGACTCGATTTGGGCGAAGCTGATATGTTGCGACGGGGCATGTCTGGGAAATTCCGCTCACGTGAAGAATTCTTGAAAGTGAAACAACAGTTTTTCGATAATTGTAAAAACGATGGGAAGCCCTACGAATTGGTAGCTGATATTTGGCGACAAATAGAGAGTTTTGCTGGCTATGCTTTTGCTAAAGGTCATTCGGCCTCCTATGCAGTGGAAAGTTACCAAAGTCTATTTCTAAAAGCGTATTACCCGTTGGAATATATGACGGCCACCATCAACAATTTCGGCGGGTTTTACAGTACCGAACTTTATATCCATGAAGCAAAAATGCACAACGGCATTATCGAACCGTCTTGTGTAAACACCAGTTTTGTGGAGGCCATTATCAAGGGGAAAACCATATTTCTTGGCTTTATGTTTCTACAATCCTTTGAGTCAAAAGTGATGGAACGGCTGATTTCTGAAAGGAATAAAAACGGAAAATTCAAAAGCTTGGACGATTTTATTGACCGTGTGCCTATTTCTGTGGAACAGATTTCAATTCTTATAAAAATCAGGGCTTTTCGCTTCACAGGAGTCAACAAACGCGAATTGCTTTGGCAGGCACATTTAAAAATCAGTAAAACCAAGGTTGAAGAGTATAGAATGACCTTATTCAAAACCGAGCGCATCAGTTATAAAACACCAAAATTATCCAGTACCGATTTGGAAAATGCCTTTGACGAAATGGAACTGTTGGGGTTCCCATTGTGCAATCCCTTTGACTTGTTGGAGCAACCGCTTTCAAGTCCGCTACTTGCAAACCAATTATTACAATTTAAGAGTAAAGTAATAACTATTGTAGGTTATTTAATTACCACTAAAAACACAAGAACGGCCAACCAAAAAGTGATGCATTTTGGGACCTTTTTAGATTACGAAGGAAGTTTCATCGATACGGTACATTTCCCCCCAGTAGCGGCCAAATATCCATTTCGCGGAAAAGGGATTTACACCATCACTGGGAAAGTGATGGTAGAGTTTGATTGCGTTAACATCGAGGTTATAAAAATGGAACGCTCGGCCATAATCGAAGATCCGCGTTACGCTGTAAAATCAAAGAATAAAACGTTTCAGATGAAAAAGAGCTTTGAGGAAAATAAAAAAAGAATGACCCCTCCTAAGCTCCCGCCTTCGGGCGGGGAGGAACAAAAACGTAAACAAATAAAAGAAAAGACTTTTTTACTTTCAAAGTCATAGAAAAAGATGGCTTGAGCAAAAGAAATTGAAAAACTAAAGAGAAATATATTAACTAAAATACACGTTGCTCAAAGTCCCCCTCCGGGGGAATTAGGGGGCCGTTATGTCTCGTTCAATTGTACATATGGATCTAGACACATTTTTCGTGTCCTGCGAGCGGTTGCTAGATAGCAAGCTAATTGGTAAACCTGTACTTATCGGTGGCACCAGCGACCGCGGCGTAGTCGCCTCCTGCAGCTATGAGGCGCGACGTTTTGGGATACATTCGGCAATGCCAATGCGTTTGGCGAAGCAGTTGTGTCCAGAGGCGATTGTACTTCGAGGTAATTCAGGAATTTATACCAAGTTTTCCCAAAACGTAACCGAGGTTATTAAAGAAACTGTTCCACTTTACGAAAAAACCTCAATTGACGAATTTTACATTGACCTAACTGGAATGGACAAATTTTTCGGTTGCCATAAATTAGCTTCCGAACTTAGGCAGCGTATCATAAAGGAAACCGGGCTTCCAATTTCGTTTGGCTTATCCTTAAACAAAACCGTTTCAAAAATTGCCACTGGTGAAGCTAAGCCTAATAACCAAATCAAAATTGAAACTGGAACTGAAAAGCCTTTTTTGGCGCCACTTTCAGTAAAAAAAATTCCTATGGTGGGAAATGTCACCTATAAAACCCTTTGTGATTTAGGGGTAAAACGCATTAAAACTGTTCAAGAAATGCCAATGGAATTGATGCATAAGGTCATGGGTAAAAACGGATTGTCTATCTGGAAAAAGGCTAATGGTATTGATAATAGTCCCGTAATTCAATATCATGAGCGTAAATCAATTTCTACAGAACGTACCTTTAATAAAGATACAACTGATGTTGCAAAATTAAAAGGTATCGTGATTGCTATGGCCGAAAACCTTGCCTATCAGTTACGTCGCGGGAATAAATTGACCGCATGCGTGACTTTTAAAATTAGGTATTCTGACTTTCAGACGTACACCCAGCAAAAACGAATTCCATATTCGTCAATGGACCATAATATCATTCCCGTGGTTTTAGATTTATACAATAAAATGTACAATCGTAGACTTTTGGTGCGCTTGGTTGGGGCAAAATTTAGTCATTTGGTTGAGGGCGGCCACCAAATCCATCTATTCGAAGATGATGAAAAGCAACTTAATTTAAGCCGAGCAATTGATAAAATGCGAGAACGTTACGGTGATAGGGCGGTTATCAATGCTGCTGGCATGGAAGCAAAAACAATTAGTAGATGGAACCCTTTTACAGGAGAACCACC
>JBCCOJ010000058.1:0-16262 GCA_039025415.1 Bacteroidota bacterium
AAATTAATATGAAGGAAATTGATAATCTATTTAAAAAATTAGAAGGACAATTTGATTTTGAAGAACCAAATGGTGGACATGAACTTCGATTTTTGGAAAAACTAAGTGCACAAAACCAACCGCGCAAAAAAAATACGACGAGTCCAATTTGGCGACCGTTACTCGCTGTTGCGGCCTCGGTAATCATTTGCTTTGGATTATTCACGGCTCTTAATACAGAAGAAGAATTAGAAGGATTAGCAAGTGTATCGCCTGAGTTGTCAAATACCCAATCCTTTTTCAAGACAGCAATCGAAAATGAATTAAATGTTCTAAAAGCAGAGCGTACCCCAGAAACCGAAAAATTAATTGAAGACGCTCTCAAACAAATTGAACTTTTAGAAAAAGACTATGAAAATCTAAAAATAGACTTAAAAGAAAGTGGAAATGATGAGCGCGTTGTTTACGCAATGATTTCAAATTTCCAGAGCCGCATTGACCTTCTAAACAATGTCATGCAGGAAATCGAAAATATCAAACAAATGAAATTAGAACCAACGACAATTTAAATTACATAAAATGAAAAACAAGATACAATTTCTAATTGCCCTTTTGATAATACCATCGGTAATGACCGCTAGTACTGATTTTAATTGGAAAGGCAAGTACAGCAAGGAAAAGACCCTTAAAAAAGAATATAATGTTTCTAAAAATGCCACCCTAAAAGTGGATAATAGCTACGGAAATATTAATGTCACAACCTACGATGGATCTGCGGTTATTATTGAAGTGAAAATAAAAACCAATGGAAACGATGAAGAAAAAGTACAAAAAAAGTTAGATGATATTACCGTAGATTTTAGTGCAAGCTCAAGCTTGGTTTCAGCAAAAACCTTGTTTAGTAAAAACAAATCAAAGTCTTGGTGGAGCTGGGGGAAGAATAATAATGTCAATATGGAAATCAACTATACCATTAAACTTCCCATTACCAACAACGTTGACCTCAATAACGATTATGGAAGCATCACCCTTGATCGTCTAGAAGGCCGGGCGGAAATTAATTGTGACTACGGCAAGATAACCACCAAAGAGTTGATGGCAGATGGCAACAGCCTCAATTTTGACTATACTAATAATAGCTATTTTGAATATATTAAGAGCGGAAGCATTAACGCAGATTATAGCGGTTATACTGTAACAAAAACAAAGAATCTTGAAATTGTTGCAGATTATACAAAATCTGAGATTGAAATAGCCGAAAACATTGACTATAATTGCGACTATGGATCAGTTAAAATCAACAATGCCAATAATATAAATGGTAATGGTGACTATTTGACCTTACGACTTGGTAATATTCATAAAAATGTAAATTTAAAAGCAGACTACGGTTCCATAAAAATCGACAAAATGGTTGCAAACGCTGGAAATATTGATATTGAAGCAGAATACAATGGTATAACCATTGGTCACGATGCAGGATATAGTTTCAATTTTGAAATTGATTTAGAATATGCTTCATTACGAGAGTCTGATGGCTTTGAATTCAATAAAAAACGTATTGAGAGCACTGATAAATATTATGAAGGCTACCATGGAAGTCCCAATAGCGGTAATAATGTAAGAATTCGTTCAGATTATGGGAGTGTGACTTTTAAAAGGAACTAGGAAAGAAATTCCAATACTTAAATTTCAAAACCCAAGTTTAATAGAGAGTAATCAAAAAAATAATCAAAAATTACAAAATAAAACAATCATTAATCAAAAGTTACCCGCTTGTGCGGCATTTACCCCATAGGGAAAAGAAATACAATTAACTAAAACAGATATTAAACATTAAAATTAGAAGTCCCTCCCTTGGAGGGATTTAGGGAGACCATGAAAACAACAATTTTAGCATTAGCAACAGTATTAACCTTCTCAAGCACACAAGCGCAATGGGGTGGTAAAAAAATCAAGGGAAACGGTAATATGACCACCGAAAGCAGGTCAACTTCAGACTACGATGCCATTCACTGTGCGGGAAGCCTCGACTATATTCTGGTTGCAGGGAAAGAAGGTAATTTGAAACTTGAGGGCGAATCAAACCTTCTTGAATACGTAGAAACTGAAGTAAAGGGAAATAAATTGATAATCAAAACCGAGAATGGGGTTTATCTCAAACCTAGTGGAAACAAAACCATTAAAATCACTATCCCGTTTGAAAGTATAAGCCAAGTATCTCTTTCAGGTTCAGGTGATGTATGGAATGAAGATGTCATCTCAGAATCCAATTTCTCATCTACACTAACAGGATCTGGGGATGTAGTGCTAAATATCAAATCTACAAATGCTGAGGCCAAGGTAACGGGTTCAGGAGATTTGACCCTTAAAGGCTCAACGGAAAATCTAACGGCCAAGGTCACCGGTTCAGGAGATTTTCACGGTTTTGACCTAAATTCAAAAAACACAGATGTAGGGGTTACGGGTTCAGGTGATGCTAAAGTAGTAAGCACTGAAAATCTAAGGGCTCGAGTCACTGGTTCAGGTGATATCAGGTATAAGGGAAATCCGAACAAAGAGGACACAAAAGTATCTGGTTCTGGGAGTATTAGTAACTAATACTTTTAGTCTTATAAATAACAAAACCTCACAGGTCAGAAGCCTGTGAGGTTTTGTTATTTATAAGACTGTGAATTACTCCTGCTTGGTATAAACAATTGTCATATCTGTAGAGAACTCCACGCCAAAAGTGGTAAATCCATTAGGTATAAAATAGGATATGTCATTATTCTCAATCGTAAATTCTATGGTTTCGTCAAAATCATCGTAAGTAAAAGTTAGGGTATTACTGTCCTCAGTCCAAGTTCCAGTTGTAGTTTCATCATCCTGGATACATTCTACGGTAAAGTCGAACTCATCGTTACTCCCTAACTCAAATTCTGACTCGATATCTGCAAAGGAGGTGGATATTACAGATGCAGTACCATCTGCATTAAAAACAATGGTCTCATTATTATAACAATCCATCTCATCAAGCACATTTACAGATGCAGTACCGTCATTGTCAAGATCTAAACCTCCGTCAATATTCCAAGCAGTAAGTTTCCAAGTTCCTGGAATGTTGGTCGTTTGTTGATTGTTAGAGCAATCGCCTAGATTATCAATCGCCGTTTGAATACTACCATCATCATCTCCACAAGCATCTATTTTATTTTGCAGAGCGGTTTTAAAGGCATTACAAAGTTGGGTGAAATTATCGCTTGTGGCAGCATTAAATGCCGTTTCAGCAACATTGGCCGCATTGGTTGCTGTCTGGCACTCGTTAGGCTGTTCAGAACAATCCCCAAGTGAATCAACCGTGGCTTGCAATATGCCATCTACGTCTCCACAAGCCTGTATTTGACCCTCTAAAGCTATTCTATAAGCCGTACAGAGCTGCTCATAGTTATCAGCATTGGCACCAATAAAATTCAATGCAGCATCTGCAACACTTTGAGCTGCGACCGCACAACTATTATTTTGATCATCAAAAAAGTCTTCATCAAGCGGCTCGTTTTCACAGTTTACGGCGGTGAATAGGACAAGACAGGTTAATAACCCAAATATTTTTTTTAAGTTCAAATTCATAATACTGCACTTATTTGATACAAACATACATTTTTAATTTAAACATACTTTCTCGGCACCCGAAACAATAAAACAATCCCCACCAAGAAGAAAATAAACAAAAACAGTATGGCGTTACGCATGCTCCCCGTAATTTGGTCTATGGTCGCGAAAATGCCCATACCAATCACAATACCGATTTTTTCGGCAACATCAAAAAAACTAAAATAGGAAGTGGCATCTTCAGTTTCAGGCAAAAATTTTGAGTAAGTAGATCGCGCTAAACTCTGAATACCACCCATCACAAAACCTACAATTGACGCTGCAATATAAAATTGAATTGGTGAGACCATAAAATAGGCGTAAACACATAAGGACATCCAAATAAAATTCACAAATATCAAGGTCTTCACATTTCCGTATTTAGAAGAAGCTCTTGAGGTTAACCAAGCTCCCAGAACGGCCACAAGCTGGATAATCAAAATACTCCCAATCAATCCCATGGTCTTGGCATCGGCATCGCCCCAGGCAATTTCCTCTTCCCCAAAATAAACTGCAATTAACATGATGGTTTGAACCGCCATACTAAAGACAAAAAATGCCAACAGGTAGCGCTTTAGCCTTAAGTTTTCCTGTAATTGGGTCAAGACCTGTCTCAATTCCCTCTGGCCATTAAAAATAACGTCCTTGGTTACCTTTTTACCCTTAGAAACCCCTGCCGGAAGCACCCTAAATGTATATTGACTGAATAAAATCCACCATAAACCCACCATAATAAATGAGACTCGCATAGCTTTGATGGATGCTGCATTGCTTGCCGTTTCAATGGCCTCAGCAATTTCTTGCTCTGTACCATTTTGCTGGATTTCTGCAGAAATCGACGTATCAAAACCGAACCAGTTTGGATATAAAACCATTACCAAATTGATAATTAAAAGTAACACACTGCCGACGTATCCCAAACTAAATCCTTTGGCACTAATACTATCTTGCTGGTCGGGAAACGCGATATCAGGTAAATATGAATTATAAAACACCAAGCTACCCCAATAGCCCAATAAACCCATGAAATAAAATAGCAGGCTTAAGTAGATATAGTCAAGACTGAACCAAAAAAGACCAATACAACCCAAGCCACCCATGTAACAAAAAAACTTCATAAAGGTTTTTTTGTTACCAATATAATCTGCAATACCAGATAAGATTGGCGAAGTAAAGGTCACAACAAGAAAAGTAAATGCCGTTAGATAGGTTATTAAAGCCGTACTTTTAAAAACCATACCAAAGGCTTCAACATTCTTTTCTATGGCTCCTGCGAAAAGCGCAGAATAAAACAATGGGAAAATTGATGAAGCAATAGTCAATGTATAAACAGAATTCGCCCAATCGTAAAAGGCCCAAGCATTGAGTAGTTTTTTACTTCCTTTTTCTGTTTTATTCATGGTTAAAAATTCAAGGTTAAAGATTTAAGGTTCCCACCTTCGCCAAGGCTCCGTTGATTATGGATGCTCCATATTTGAAACCAATAAATATTCTTAAAGCAGTTCATAAAAAAGCCGCTCAAAGTGAACGGCACGTAATTTACTATTTATTTTCCTTCAATTTATGAAAGGTCTTAGAATTTCCCTAGAGGCCTGTAAGAATCGACTCCAAATTTTTTTGCTTCCTCTTTAGCTAAGGGCGCTAATGCCTTTAACTTCTCTATTCTGGTATCGCTTGATGGGTGTGTGCTTAAAAATTCTGGCGGCGCTTGCCCCCCGCTAGCGGCTTTCATTCGTTTCCATAATTCTGCTGCTTCATCTGGGTTATATCCAGCAATGGCCATTAAATAGGTCCCAATTTCATCGGCCTGACTTTCATGACTTCTGCTAAAAGGTAACATCCCAAATACGTTGGAACCAACCCCGTAGGCCTGATTGAAAATTGCTCTTTCCTGATTATCCTGCAAAGCAACATTACCCGCGATTGCAAGACCCTGTTGAATGTAAGATGCACTCATTCGTTGCTGCCCATGATTTGCCAAGGCATGGGCAACCTCATGGCCCATAATCGCAGCTATCGCCGTTTCATTTTCAGCAACTGGTAAGATACCCGAATAAAAAACGATTTTACCCCCCGGCATACACCACGCATTTACTGTTTCATCATTTACCAAATTGTACTCCCATCTGTAATCGTCAAGATAATCATTAAATCCCCTCGCTGCTAAATAACGTTCAGAAGCAACTGCGATGCGTTGTCCTACCCGTTTAATCATTTCAGATTGGGCTGTACCAGTCACAACCTTATTTTCTGATAGGAATTGATCATATTGAGCAAATGCCTGAGGAAATAAGTTATCATTTGAGACAAGGGCTAAAGTCTTATTTCCCGTAAAAGGGTTGGTAGCACATCCCAAAATCAAGGTCAAGGTCAGTATAGCGGTAATGGTTCTGTTATACTTCATTTTAACTTGAATTTATGTTTTCCTAAGATAATAAATTTCGAATAAAATCTTATTTCAAAAACTAATGAGGTTTAATACAAATACGTGTTCAAATTAAGTTTAGCCTTTTCCGCTTAAATGAAGCTCAGTAAAATCCTTATTAACAATGAAGGAAGAAATATTACCACCATTAGAAACTTTAACGGGCTTTATTTCATTATCAATTTCAGTTTCGACGATATCAAAAGGTAAACCATGAATCCTTATTTCAAATGTTTCGTATTCGGCCGTGAATTTACCCTCTTTATGTTGTTGTATAATGACTTCGTTCTCTTTTCCCGTAAACTTGAAATTTCTTAGGCTGTATCTACCTTTCGTATAGTCGTATCCATCGTGGGCATCATCAAAAAGTTTGGAAGTTTCCTTTCCCTCTTTATAATACACATCCAAAACAACCTGTTCAATCTTTTTTTCTCCAACATACTGCTGTATTGGATATTTAGGAATAATAGCCCCTTCCTTTATAAAAATGGGCATTTCATCTAAATCAGCGTCAATCCAAAGCTCTTTTCCGCCCTTCATAAGATCGTCGGTCCAAAAATTATACCAGTTACCTCTAGGTAAGTACAAACGTCTGCCTTTTGCATTTGGCTCTTGAATTGGACAAGCAAGAATACTATCCCCAAAAATAAACTCATCGTTTCTGTAATGGGTCTGAACATCTTCTTGGTCGTATAAGACAAGTGATTTGATTATAGGTGTGCCATCTTCCACGTACTTCCAAAATGCGGTATACAAATAAGGTAATAATTGATAACGCATTTCGATGAACTTCCTTACAATATCTGTTGCCTCGGTTCCAAAAGTCCATGGCTCTTGGTCTCCGTGGTCTCCAGAGGAATGTACCCTAAAAAACGGATGAAAAATCCCTAACTGCACCCAACGAACGAATAATTCACCGTGCGGTTGCTCTGCAAATCCGCCAATATCACTTCCCGCAAAACTAAAACCAGACATCGCCAGTCTTTGTGCCTGAGTATTGGCTATCAATAAGTGGTCCCAAGTGGCGACGTTATCGCCCGTCCAAGTGGATGTATAGCGCTGAGTACCCGAATAGGCCGCTCTGGTTATCACGAAAGGTCGTTTGGGATAGATGGATTTTTTAACACCTTGATAGGTTGCTCTAGCCATCTGCATGCCATATACATTATGCGCTTTTCTATGGCTACATGGATTACCATCATAATCATGGCGAACGTCATCTGGAAAGGTCTTATTGGGCACTTCCATTACCGCTGGTTCGTTCATATCGTTCCAAACCCCTTTTACACCAATCTCTTCAATAAGTTCCTTAAACAAACCAGACCACCATTCCCTAACTTCAGGATTAGTATAATCTGGGAAATAACACTCCCCAGGCCAAACTTTTCCTTTCATGTAAGGGCCATCGGCTCTTTTGCAGAAATAGTCATTTTCCAAAGCTTCCTTAAATACTGAATAGTCTTTATCAATCTTAATTCCCGGGTCAATGATGGCAACGGTTTTGAAACCATCTGCCTTTAGTTCATCAACCATTCTTTTTGGATCAGGAAAATACTCTTTGTTCCAAGTAAAACACCTAAAGCCATCCATATAATCGATATCCAAATAAATAGCATCGCAGGGAATCTCAAGTTTTCTAAATGTAGAGGTGATTTCCTTGACCTTCTTCTCAGGATAGTAACTCCACTTACATTGGTGGAAGCCCAATGCCCATAGTGGTGGGAGCAAATGTGGTTTTCCGGTTAAATCCGTATAACTCTCAACCACTTCAGTCATTTTTGGTCCGTAAATAAAATAATAGTTCATCTCCCCTCCCATAGCCCAGAAACTAGTCACATTTCTGCGCTCTCCTGCAAAATCAAAATAAGAACGGAATGTGTTGTCGAAGAAAATCCCATAGGCCTTATTATGGTGCAAACCCGTGTAGAATGGAATGGACTTGTAGATAGGGTCGGTATGTTTTCCATAAGCGTAAGAGTCGGTTACCCAATTCTCAAAACGCCGCCCCTTTAGGTTTAAATGACTTGGCTTATCTCCCAAACCATAATAGCTTTCGCCTTCATTGGAAACCTTACTCATCTTGACCACGTTACCACCGTAGTGGTAACTTTCTTCCCAATGAAAACCTATTTCATCTTGATTAATCAATTGCTCATCAACAGCATCATAAATTTGAACACCGAGGTTATCTTTAGAGATATGACAAATTAATTTTGAGGTTGTTATCTTATAAAAGGTCTTTAAGTCCTCGATTTCAAGGTGATTGTACCCAGTGCTTGCATATTTGGTAATTGCATACGAAAAGTCGTTTTCAAATGTGCCGGTAGTCGTATATCTAAAACGAATTACACTATCTCGAAGTACGGTTAATTGTAAAATAACGTCATTCTCAGTATAAAAATAGAGTGTATCCACATCTTTCTCAAAACCAATGACTTTAGAAGGCGTTTGATTGCCTTTATTCTCCAATTCGGTATTTACAATCATAGGATTATTCTTTATCTAAAAATCATGTAAAAAAAAGGAAAAAATAGCATTGTAAAAAGTAATTCCAATTCTAATTATAAGATGTTTTTAACGAAAAGGTTGTAGTAATGCACAGCTGCTAATCGTGATTAATTTAGATGGACTTGTTTGATGAATGATAGATGTAAAGTCCTCAATTTGTAAAAGAAGATAAAATCATGACAACATATACCATGGACTTCAAATGAATTTTCAAATATTCAAATTGAATTGAAATTTTTGATACGCTTCTAATACTTAATCAAACAATTCTAAGTTTTCAGAAAATCGATAATATGCATAAATATTCGATAAAATGCACTTTTTGCTTGATTTTGACACAAATTAGTAATACATTGCAAAAAATTCATACGTTAATAAAGATGAACCGCGTCTTACTTTTTCTAATCATGCCCTTATTTTCAGCGGCTCAAGTGCAAATAGGTCAAGACATTGATGGCCTAACCGCAGGAGAACAAAGCGGTTGGTCAGTAAGTTTATCTTCAGACGGAACAATAATGGCACTTGGAGCTCTTACTAGTAACGCAAATGGAGGTTCATCGGGACAGGTACGCATTTTAGAAAACCAATCTGGCAATTGGGTTCAACTTGGACTAAATATCAATGGGGAAGGCTCAGGTGACCAATCTGGAACATCGGTAAGCTTATCAGCAAATGGCGATATACTGGCCATAGGTGCTCCAAGAAATGATGGTAATGGTAATGATTCTGGTCACGTTAGGATTTTTGAAAACCAATCTGGAGATTGGGTTCAACTAGGAAATGATATTGATGGTGCTGGCCCAAACAATAGATTTGGCACATCGGTTAGTTTGTCTTCCGATGGAACTATTGTTGCCGTTGGTGCTCCTTTCAACAGCAGTAATGCAGGAGCATCGGGACAAGTTAGGGTCTTTGAAAATCAAGCAGGGAATTGGGTACAAATTGGCCAAGATATTTTTGGAGAATCTGCCGGGGATTTTTCTGGCAGCGTTGTAACGCTCTCCGGGAACGGAAACATATTAGCCATTGCAGCTGCTCGAAATGATGGCAATGGAGGTGACTCCGGTCATGTTAGGATTTTTGAAAACCAATCTGGCAACTGGGTTCAAGTCGGTGAAGATATTGATGGAGAAGCTGCTGGGAATCAGTCAGGTTCTTCCCTTAGTCTCTCTGATGATGGAAATAGAATTGCTATTGGAGCAACCTTTAATAACGGAAACGGTAATAACTCAGGACATACACGAATTTTTGAGAACCAAAATGGTAACTGGGTACAAATTGGCTTAGACATCAATGGTGACAATCCAGGTGACCTTTTTGGTTGGTCAGTTGAATTATCTTCAAATGGAGAAATCCTGGCAAGCAGCGGTCCGGCAAATGGCGCTAGTAGGGGTTATACGAAGGTTTATCAAGAACAATCTGGTAATTGGATACAAATTGGCCAAGACATTGAGGGCGAGGCAACCAATAATTTTTCAGGTCGATCGGTCAGCCTTTCGTCAGATGGTACAGAATTAGCCATTGGAGCCAACCGAAATGCTGATAACGGTAATGATTCTGGCCACGTTAGAGTATATGACTTATCAGATATTGTATTATCGTTGGCAGATTTATTAATAGAAAGCAAATTAGGGCTATTCCCCAACCCTGCAACAAATCACACAACTGTAAAGTTTAAGGATGCGATTAATTTTGAAAAAGTGAACATCTACAACAATATGGGTCAGTATATTTTCTCAACCGCTGAAACTTCAATTGATTTGAGTAAATTACAAGCTGGTATTTATTTTTTGAATTTTGAATTTTCTCAAGGAACCGTTACAAAAAAACTTATCAAAAAATAAAATAAGTGCGTTCGGTTATTTAAATCGACTAATATTTTTGTTGCACAATACGGCAAAAAAATTATTTCTTTTTAGTCTGAACATATTTAAACGCCACCATTCCCAAGGGTGGAATATCAATTTCCATGGAGTCGTCCCTGAAATTCCAAGGCTCTTTTTCTGAGGTCTTTTGTTTATTCTTGTAAACACCACTACCATAATATTTTTTGAGGTCACTATTGAAGATTTCTTTCAGCTTACCCTTTCTAGGCAGGCCAATACGATACGTTTCTCTCGGCATAGGCGTCATATTTAGACAAACAATCACATCGTCTTTTTCGTTCTCCCCTTTTCTTAAATAAGTCAAAACCGAATTTTTATGATCGCTGTAATCAATCCATTCGAAACCCTCGGCCGAAAACTGCTTCTCATAAAGAGCTGATTCTGATTTGTAGAGTTTATTCAAATCCTTAATGAGTGCCTGAATTCCCTTATGCGGTTCATACTCCAGTAAATACCAATCAAGTGCTTCCTTAAAATTCCATTCGCCACTTTGAGCAAATTCGCCACCTTGAAACAACAATTTAGCTCCAGGATGGGTAAACATGTAACTATATAGCAATCGCAGATTAGCAAATCGTTGCCATTCATCCCCTGGCATTCTTCCCAAAATTGACTTTTTACCGTAAACTACCTCATCGTGACTTAACGGAAGCATAAAGTTTTCGGTAAAAGCATAGGTCATTGAAAAGGTTAAATCGTTTTGATGAAATTGACGATAAACCGGTTCTTTTGCAAAATATTGCAAAGTATCGTGCATCCATCCCATCATCCATTTCATACCAAAACCTAGACCACCAATGTAGGTAGGCTTTGAAACCATTGGGAATGCTGTGGATTCTTCAGCAATTGTTTGAGCATCTGGATAATTGCTATACACGGCTTCGTTCATCTCTCTTAAAAATGCCATAGCCTCTAAGTTTTCCCTACCACCGTACATATTTGGCTCCCACTCGCCATCATTTCTGGAATAATCCAAGAATAACATTGAAGCAACAGCGTCAACCCTCAAGCCATCGGCATGGAATTGGTCTAACCAGAATAAGGCATTACTTATCAAAAAGGATTTGACTTCATTTCGCCCATAATTAAAAATCAAACTTTTCCAATCTTGGTGATAACCTTTTCGCTTATCGGGATGTTCATATAAAGCTGAACCATCAAAAAATCCGAGTCCATGGGCATCTTCTGGGAAATGGGATGGTACCCAATCCAAAATTATTCCTATTTCGGCTTGGTGCAATTTATCAACCAATAACTTGAAATCTTCGGGATTACCAAAACGTGATGTAGGAGCGAAATAGCCCGTGATTTGATAGCCCCAGCTAGGGTCATATGGAAACTCCATTACTGGCATTAATTCAACGTGGGTAAAGCCCATTTCCTTGACATAATCCACTAACTCATCTGCCATTTCCGAATAGGTCAAAAATCGATTTCCCTCTAGCTTTCTTTGCCAAGACCCAAGATGCACCTCATAAACCGAAAATGGCGAGTCCATTGCATTATGCTTCTTGCGCTTTTTCATCCACTTGCTGTCTTTCCAACTGTAATCATCTTCCCAGATAATTGAAGCTGTCTTTGGATTGTGTTCGCTTCTTCGGGCGTAAGGATCTGCCTTTTCAGTTTTTATATCGTGATTATTACTCTGTATTTTGTATTTGTAGGCCTGTCCTTTTTGGGCACCGGGAATAAATCCCTCCCAAATTCCACTCGAATCCCATCTCACATTCAACCTATGCTCACCTTCAACCCAGTAATTGAAATCCCCGATAACTGATACGGCTTTTGCAGTAGGCGCCCAAACTGAAAAATATACGCCATCAACACCATTTATGGTCATGATGTGTGACCCAAATTTTTCGTACAACCTATAATGGGTACCTGACTTAAAAAGATTAATGTCAAAATCTGTAAAAAGACTGTGTGGTATTACTTCTGCCATGTAAAATTTAATTATTGATAATATTTGAAATCCCCTTTAATGGGATAACCGCCCAACGTGGACGTGAATTCAGTTCGTACCCTAACTCATAAACCGCTTTTTCTAGCAGCGAATATTTGAGTAAAAATATACGTTCTTGTTCGTATCCTATATTTAAGTTAGCATCTTGGATTTTGGAAGTATAAGTACCCAAAAACACGCCCTGTAGATATTGATAAAGTACTTCCCCAGCTTCAAATAAGTGCTCCTGATCTTGAGGATAAGATTCCAGATTATTGAAAATGGTTGCGTAAATAGCATAATGAAATGACCTAAACATCCCAGCAACATCCTTTAGGGGTGGTTGTTTTACCTTACGGTCGCGAATGGTACTTTCAGGTTCACCTTCGAAATCGAGAATATAAAAATCATTACCCCTTACCAAAACCTGCCCTAAATGATAATCACCATGAACCCTTATACGTTCTCCTTTTAGTTTTGTCCAGTCAAAGTCAACAAAACGCTTTCTAATGATGTTTTTCTTCTCTAGAAACTCATTTGCCAATTCTAGGGCTAATCCATCAAGTTTATGTAGGCTATTTTCAATGGTATTGAGCCTGTTTTGAAATTGATAGAGTAGTCTGTTTTTTAACCAGACCGTGTAATCACCATTAAAGCGAGTAGGCGTAAAAGAGGTGTCCTCAAATTCACTTCCAAGTGCTATGTGCATTTCTGCCGTTCTAGACGCTAGGGTTTGCACCTTATTGAAAACATTCAATCCCACCCAATCAATAATCATGGGAGGTACATCAATGATGTTCAAACGACCAAAATCCTTAGTTTTTGGCAGCTGGGAAATATTGATATTCTTGTATTCCAAATTGCAAAATACCTTATGCAGTTCCACCAACATGTACTCCCAAGCATCGCCTTGATTTTCTACCATCTCCTGCATCAGACCAATGGTAATGTTGGTATTTTCGTGATCTTTAATCTGTATACTACCCATGTATGCAGGAGTATTCTTGAAGTCCTTCTTTTCAGATAAGAACTTGCTCATTTCGTAATCAGGGTTTCGGTCTGAGTAAATTCTTCTAAAGAATTTTAATACGTACTTATTATTGTAAATAATTGAGGTATTGCTCTGTTCAAGACCCATAAATCGAGAGGATTCGTATTCACAGTTATTGAACAATTCACTTTTATGGTAGCTTACCCGTGTTTTATCATTGGGAATGGCGGTTAAAATCCGCTCAAAAACCACCTTTCTGAATGCCTCCAAATTTATGGCGTCAATTATAAACCCTTCTTGACCCTGAATACTAATAGGTAAGATTCTATCTTCTTTTGCAAATGTTTCATCTGAAACAAATGCAATTGGAAGAAAATAATGCTGGTAAAATGCCTCGGTAAAATTGACTTCGAGAATTAATCCATAGTAAACTTCCTCGTTCTGCTGAATTCTGAAATATTCAGCCATTTCGATGTATTTCAGCTTGCTTGCTTTTCCACCGTACCAACGCTGCTGAATGATATAATTCTCAAGGACATCTGAAAGAAATAGCTTGACAAACTCACTGTTGTCTAAAATCTCCTCCCATCTATCCTTAAAGTTATAAGGTTTTTGAAGTGCTTTATTTTTTTTCTCTTCTTTGGCCATCTATTTTGAAATCCTAAAAATATGGAATGGCAGAACTGGATGTAACTCAACATAATTCCATTCACTATACCAGTTATAACTACTACCAGTTATCAAATCTGCCAACTGTACTTGTTGACCTTCCTGGACACCTAACTCTTGTAATGGTAATTGTACATGACCTTGTTGCGCATGATATTGGTCTAGACTAATAACTATTAAAAGTTCGTTTGTACGGTCATCATTCCATTTGCAAAAGGCAATCAAATTATCATTGTGGACAGTACAGAATCGAATGTTGTTGGTTTGTTGAAGTGCTTCATTTTCATGCCTCAAAGCATTTATTTTAGAGATCAACAAGGTTAATTTATTTTCCTTGAACCAATCGTATTCACAAATCTGAAATTTCTCAGACATGTAATATTCCTCCTTGCCTGGGATAGCTTGGTCGATACGCTGTTCAAAAACAGGACCGTAAATACCGATGCTGGAACTCATGGTAGCCGCCAACGTGTAACGAATTAAATACATGGCCTCGGTAGCACCTTGCAAATGATACGGATTGATATCCGGGGTGTTTGGCCAGAAATTTGGCTGCGTGTATTCCTTGGAATCACTTTGGGTCAATTCTGTCAAGTATTCAATAAATTCTTGTTTGCTGGTGCGCCAAGTGAAATAGGTATAAGATTGCGAATACCCTTCCTTTGCAAGTCGCTGCATGACTTTCGGACGCGTAAAGGCTTCGGCCAAAAAGATAACGTTTGGATGCTTTTTCTTTACCTCGGCAATTAGCCAATTCCAAAAATAATAAGGCTTAGTATGAGGATTATCCACTCTAAAAACCTCTATGCCGCAATCTATCCAATACAACATTGTGTCTAGACATTCTTTCCAGAGATTTTTCCAATCCTTACTTTCCCAATATATGGGTAAAATATCCTGATACTTTTTTGGAGGGTTTTCAGCATACTGAACGGTACCGTCGGGTCGCCATTTAAACCAGTCTGGGTGCGTTTTCACCCAAGGGTGGTCTGGTGCAGCTTGTAGGGCGTAATCCATAGCCACTTCAATACCTTGCTCTTTTGCTTTTTTAATAAGATTTTTAAAATCTGAAACTGAACCCAATTTTGGGTGTAAATCCTTATGGCCGCCATCTTTCGAACCGATTCCCCATGCAGAACCAACATTTCCTTCCTGTGCATTGGTGGTATTGTTTTTTCCTTTACGGTTGACTTCCCCAATGGGATGTACCGGAGGAAAGTAAAGCACATCAAAACCCATACCCGCAATTCGAGGCAGTAATCGTTCACAATCTTTAAACGTTCCATGCTTACCTGGTACCTCAGAGGCTGAACGAGGGAAAAACTCGTACCAGGTACTAAATCTCGCTTTTTTTCTATCAACGTAAACCTGCAATTCTTTACTCTCATTGACCAAATGCTTTTCTGGGTAGGTCATGAAAATATTGTTTAACCTCTGGCTTTTGGTTTCCTTAATAGCATCTTCATAACTATCAGGGCTTGAAAAAGCCTCAATACAATATTCCAAGTATGCTTTATCATCTTTTGAGACCCTTTTAAGTAGAGGTTTAATGTAGGTAACGCCTTCAAGCAATTCTGATTTTACATGTTGATTATCATCGATTTTTCTTACCGTACCGTGCTGCCAATTAAGTGCATAATCAACCCATCCTTGAACCTTATAGGTGTAAAAACCTTGCTTACTTACTTTAAATGCCCCTGCCCACTCATCATTTACCAGATGCTGTAGTCGTTGCTCATTCCAATTGCGCGCTTTTTCGTGTTTGAATAGTACTGAAGCGGCTACCACATCGTGGCCATCTCCGAATACATGGGCATCTATATTTACGATTTCATTGACTACTCGTTTTATAAAATGCTCTCCACAGTTAATTTGTGGACGAACTGAATCTATAACAACTCGCCTTTGATTTTGCATAGGTTGGTTAGGGATTTTTAAATTTAAAATGTGAATTTAACAAAAAAAAGGGCAAATTTTCAATTCGCCCTAAATTTGTCCTTTGATTTCATGTAAAAATACAATTAAGCACTTAAATCGTAGTCCCGGAAGCAATAGTTGCATCCTTCTTAATGACCACAATACCGTCTTTAATCATATATTCATCGGTTTCAATTTCTTCGGTGTATTTGCTACCGTCAATCGTAACGTTGTCACCTCGCATGATCTGGCCGAACCATTGCGGACAATAATTAGCTTCTTGCAATTAGTAAAACGCCGAGAGAAAGAATTGGA
>JBCCOJ010000059.1:0-16245 GCA_039025415.1 Bacteroidota bacterium
AAAAAATAATTCTCTTCTTGTTCATAGACATCAATTCCTAAAAAGCCAATTTTCTTACTGCTTAAATTATCTATTACTTCAGAGGTATTTATTAATCCACCGCGGCTTGTGTTTATAATCATTACACCATCTTTCATCTTAGAAAGGGACTGCGCATCAATAATATGTTTCGTACTTGGATTTAAAGGGCAATGCAAAGAGATGATATCTGATGTTTTAAAAAGTTCATTCAATTCTAAAAGCGCTACACCTAGACCAATCAAATCTTCTGATGGCTTGATGTCAAAAGCAACGACCTTACATCCAAAACCAAGCATGATTTTACAAAATGTAGAGCCTATGATTCCCGTGCCGATAACACCAACCGTTTTTTCGTGAAGATTAAACCCCAACAGATTATTTAGGGAGAAATTACCTTCTCTTATACGATTGTAGGCCTTGTGGGTTTTTCTGTTTAACGTCTGAATAAGCGCAACCGCATGTTCAGCAACCGCTTCTGGTGAATAAGCTGGAACTCTTAATACCTTTATTTCATGTTCTTTTGCTGCATCTAAATCAACGTTATTGTAGCCCGCACATCTCAAAGCAATTAACTTTATACCGTTTTTTGAAAGCGCTTTTATTATTTCAGAATTCACCTTATCATTTACAAAAACACAGATACCATCGAAACCATTGGTTAGATTAACAGTACTTTCATCAAGCGCAGTTTCAAAGTAAGACAACATGTGGTTGTGTTGGTCATCATACTTTTCGAAATATGCTTTATCATAAGGTTTTGAGCTAAATACGGCTATTTTCATGATTAAGTGTTTTCAAATAAATTTTGTATTGTTCTAAGCTTATAACAATTAAATTCATTAAGTGTTTTTAGGCATTCTGAAGCTTTAATGAGCCACGATGGCGTTTTAAAATAAGTAAGGTCAATAGAGATAAAAGACCAAATGCACTAAACCCAACAAATAGGGGGAGGACCGAAACTTTTACAAAGCTCCCGATGAAATTTGCAATGGGTACAGCTAGTACGGTGGACAAAAATCCGTTGATGGCAGCCCCTATCCCAGCAATATGACCGAGTGGCTCCATCGCGAGCGAACGTAGATTTCCAAACAGAAAGCCAACAAAAAAGAACTGAATCAAGAAAAAGGCAACGAGTATTCCAATGTGCGGATTGCCAAAATTGAAAAATAAAATGACATAGAGCATAGATGTGACCGCATATCCAATCGTGGCCCAATATGCAATGTTAAAAGCACCAAAGCGCATCACCAACCTGCTATTCATAAATGTGGCAAAACCCACTGCAAAAGCGGTACTTGCAAAAATATATGGAAACCACTCACCCAAATCATATTGCACTTGAAAAATCTGTTGTGACGTACTCAAATAAACCATAAATGAGCCGGTGATAAAGCCGCTAATCAATGTAAATGCCACAGCATCCTTGTATTTAAAAAATTCTTTAGTGCCGGTAACAAAAATTTGGGGTCTAAATCTTATTCGTTTCTTATCAGACAAGGTTTCTGGTTGCCTTAACCAGAACCAAATGATAATACATGTTGAAATAATCAAATTGCCGTTGAATATGGCTTTCCAACCAAAAAAATCCAAAAGAAACTGCCCGTAGGTGGGAGCGACAATTGGCACTAAAATGAAAAACATAACAATAATCGAAATGATTTTAGCCATGAAATCACCTTTGTAGGAATCTCTTGTCATCGCAATTGCCATTGTTCTTGGAGCCGACAGTCCGATGCCCTGAAAAACCCTAGCTGCTATCATCAGTTCAAAGTTTTTTGTTGTCACACAAACAATGCTCGACACAATAAATACAACAAACCCAACATAAACGATTACTTTTCTACCGAAACTATCTGAAAGCGGTCCCAAAATCAGCTGCCCGGTACCAATGCCAAGAAATATCATGGTAATCAACAATTGACGTTCACTCAGGGATGAAATTCCAAAATGGTCTCCTATCTCTGGAAGCGCTGGTAGCAAGGCGTCTATTGATAAGGCTACAATAGACATTAAGGATGCCATTAGAGCTACAAACTCCTTTTTAAAGGTCGGCTGTTGTTGCATGCGGCAAAATTAGGTCAATTTTTTAACGCGGAAATTCTAAAGTGATTAAGGTTTTCTTAAACTATCGTATTTCGTTGAAACATGCATAATTTTTTGATATAGTTCACTATTATAATACTAAAGGAATTAATTTAGGCTAGTAGTTGGCGGTTGATTTTAAAAATTTATCTATAAAACCGAAACTTAAAGCGGAATATTACCATGTTTACGGTTTGGAGTTGAAACCTCTTTTTCCTCAAGCATGGCAAAGGCTTTAATTAATTTGCGTCTAGTTTCTTTTGGCAGAATCACCTCGTCGATAAATCCACGTTCAGCTGCACTATAGGGGTTGGCAAAAAGTTCAGCGTATTCGGCTTCTTTTTCTTTCCATTTGGCTTCTTTGTCTTCCGCAGCATTGATTTCCTTTTTAAAGATGATTTCAGCAGCACCTTTTGCACCCATCACCGCTATTTCTGCACTTGGCCATGCAAAATTCATGTCACTGCCAATATGTTTGGAGTTCATTACGTCATAAGCCCCACCATAAGCTTTTCTAGTGATTACCGTGACCCTTGGCACGGTTGCTTCGCTGAAAGCATAGAGCAACTTTGCACCATGGGTAATGATGGCATTCCATTCTTGATCGGTGCCGGGTAGAAATCCTGGCACATCCTCTAAAACCAATAACGGAATGTTAAATGCGTCGCAGAATCTAACAAAACGTGCGGCTTTTTTGGAACTATTGACGTCTAAAACACCGGCTAAATACATCGGCTGATTGGCAATAACGCCAATGCTTTTACCAGCAAGTCTAGCAAAACCAACGATTATATTTTCAGCATGGTTTTCATGTATTTCGTAAAATGAGTCTTGGTCTATAATGCCATGTATTACCGCGTGCATATCGTAGGGTTTATTGGCATTATCAGGAATTATGTCAGACAGTTCCTCGCGCATTTCATCGCCAAGTTTATAATGGCGGGAGATAGCTTTTTCTTTGTTGTTTTGGGGTAAATAACTTAATAATGATTTTAAGTCCTCCAAACATTTAGCATCATTGAAACTAGTTTTATGGGCGACTCCTGATTTAGACGAATGGGTGCTTGCACCGCCGAGTTCTTCGGAAGTTACACTTTCATTAGTAACGGTCTTCACTACGTTTGGTCCCGTGACAAACATATAACTTGTGTTTTCGACCATCAATGTAAAATCGGTCATTGCTGGGGAATACACCGCGCCGCCGGCACAAGGCCCCATAATGGCAGATAACTGAGGAATCACTCCAGAAGCCTGAACATTTTTATAAAAAATATCCGCATACCCGCCTAATGAGCGAACACCCTCTTGTATTCTTGCGCCACCAGAGTCGTTAAGACCGATAATGGGGGCACCAACCTTAACTGCCAAATCCATGACCTTGCATATTTTTTCGGCGTGGGTTTCAGAAAGTGAACCGCCAAATACGGTGAAATCTTGTGCGAACACATAAACAAGTCGTCCATCAATAGTACCATAACCCGTGACAACGCCATCCCCATAAAACACCTGCTTATCCATACCAAAACTTTTTGTGCGGTGGGTTACCAAAGCACCAATTTCCTCAAAGGAACCTTCGTCAAGCAGGTAATGAACCCGTTCTCTGGCCGTTAATTTTTTCTTTTCGTGCTGTTTATCGATTCGTCCTTGTCCGCCACCAAGTTTAGATTGGTCTAGTTTTTTATTAAGGTTTTTAATTTGGTCTTTCATGGTAGTATTTTCTCGCAGACCTGCCTGCCGGCAGGCAGGGTCGCAAAGATATATGGCTTTTAATTTTTCAATTTAATCATCTTTATCTAAATCTTCCCTCCGCCGCAAAAGCTTTGGCGGGCATGCATCTTCGTTTTCTATTTCATTTAGGTAACTTTAATTTTAGCTTCCTCGTTATTTTTGTGAACTTCTGGTGTTCTTTGTTTAAAAATCAATTTTCAATCTTACTTTGGAAGTTTTAGTATTTTTTTTTCTTGAATATAATTTTGAATAGCTAATACGGCTGCTATTTTGGCTTCTGTTTTTTGTTGTTGCAATATTGTTTCTGGTGCGTAGTGATTTTTCACAAAGTGAGTGTCGAAATCCCCACTTTTAAAAGCTGGGTGCTTACAGACATAATCGCCAAACGGCAGGGTGGTCTCTACGCCCTCAATCTCATATTCGGAGATAGCTTTAATCATTAGCTCGATTGCCTCTTCACGCGTTTTACCATATGTTACTAATTTGGCTAACATCGGGTCATAGTAAATCGGTATATCCATACCTTCTTCAAAACCATTATCTACTCTAGTACCCTCACCAATTGGTATTTTGTAGGTGCTTAAATTACCAACACTAGGTAAAAAATCATTCAGAGGGTCTTCAGCATAAACCCTAAGTTCCAAAGCATGGCCTGTAATTTTTAAGTCGGATTGTTGAATCGGTAGTTTTTCACCGCGAGCGACTCTAATTTGGAGTTCAACCAAATCTGTTCCCGTAATCATTTCGGTAACTGGATGTTCAACCTGTAAGCGGGTATTCATTTCTAAAAAGTAGAAATTGTGGCTTTCATCCAATAAGAATTCCACCGTCCCCGCACCTATGTAATCACAGGCTTTGGCAACTCTTACTGCCGCTTCTCCCATTTTGATTCTTAATTCTGGGGTTAAAACACTAGAAGGTGCTTCTTCCACAACCTTTTGGTGTCGGCGCTGGATGCTACATTCACGCTCAAACAGGTGAATGATATTACCATGCGTATCGGCCATTACCTGAATTTCGATATGTCGTGGTTTGCCTACATATTTTTCAATAAAAACAGAACCATCACCAAAAGCATTAACAGCTTCACTGATAGCTCTGTCCATCTGAGACTCAAACTCTGATGCACTTTCAACAATGCGCATACCTTTACCGCCACCACCGGCAGATGCTTTTATTAAGATTGGGAATCCAATTTTATTTGCGATGTTCTTGGCTTCGGCGATATCAGTTATGGCTTCCTCAGTACCAGGAACTAATGGGATATTGTAATTTCCTACAGCTTCTTTTGCTGCCAGTTTACTTCCCATTATTCTAATGGCTTTTGTTTTAGGCCCTATGAAAATAATATCGTTATCCTCGCAGAGTTCAGCGAAATCCGCGTTTTCACTTAAAAATCCGTAACCCGGGTGAATGGCATCAACGTTCAATTTTTTTGCAACATCAATTATTCTTTGACCAAGCAGGTAAGATTTATTTGAAGGTGCCTCCCCAATTAGCATTGCCTCGTCGGCATATTTAACGTGGGGTGAGTGCCTATCAATATCAGAATAAATTGCTACTGTTTTTATTCCCATTTTTTTTGCCGTAAGCATTACCCTTAAGGCGATTTCTCCGCGATTGGCTACTAGTATTTTTTTAATGTGATTCATTCATTAATTATTCTAGAATTATAAGTAATTTGTGCTTTTTGAGATTCATAAATTTAAGGTTTATACCGAATGACACACAGTAACCCAAAGTTTCAATAAGAAATCAACATTGATTTCAAAAAATAGAATTTCAAATTAATTTTTGTCATTTGTCTGAAACTTGAAACCTCACACCTCAAACCTTACACCTGAAACCTCCGTTACTTAAACATATCCATCCCAGGAATATTCGGCATGCCCTCTTTGGCAACTGCCGCGACTTCGGTCTCGTTTACTTTGGTGGCTCTTTCAATCGCTTTGTTTAAGGTCAAAATCAAATAATCTTCAAGCATGTCTTTGTCGCCCAACAACTCGTCATCTAATTGTATGGATTTGATTTCACGATTTGCCGTTATGGTTACTTTTACTTTTTCGTCGTTACTTTTCTCATCCAAAAGCACCGTATCCATGCGCATTTTGGTTTCTTCTATCTTTTTTTGGGTTTCCTTGAGTTTCCCCATCATACCCATCATATCTCCGAACATAATTTTTGTTTTAGTTTATTTATCTATTTTCATGCCTATTAAACATCCTATTTCTTAACAAAGTAAAATTTTCTCGTCTTGGTTATTGAGTTATTGGATGTTTATGGTGTAGCGCATTGCCAAAATAACTCATTAACTGAATTTTTTCGTTACGAATAGCAACAATTGTAAAATTACTAAATTGGGCAAACTTAAAACCAAAAATGAAAACCTCAGTCAAGGCCCCCATTGCAAGGCAGATTCCCAAGATTTTAGAAAAACATAATGATGAGAGAGTTGACAATTACTTTTGGCTCAATCAACGAGATGACCAAAATGTGATTGACTATCTCAATGCAGAAAATGAATTCTTTCAGCAGGAAACCGCACATACTAAAAATTTAGAAAAAAAGCTCTTCACTGAAATGAGAGCCCGAATCAAAGAAGACGACTCTTCAGTTCCCTATAAATACAACGGCTATTGGTATATAGTTCGTTATGAAAAGGGTAAGGGATACCCAATCTACACAAGAAAAAAAGAAAGTTTAGAGGCTAAAGAGGAATTACTATTCGATTGTAATAAAATGGCAGAAGGCCATAGTTATTTCAAATTAGTTGGACTAAGCGTTAGTCCAGACAACACCATGATTTCATTTGGCACGGATTATACTGGTAGAAGACAATATAAGCTTCAGATAAAAAGTTTAATCAACAACGAGGTGTTTTCAGATGTCATAGAAAACACGACTGGTTCCTCCACTTGGGCCAATGACAACAGCACGCTATTCTACACCAAAAAGGATGAGCAAACGCTAAGGGCCAATCAAATATTCAAACACCAGATTGGAGAAGATTCCAAGACTGACCAAATAATTTTCCAAGAGGATGATGATACTTTCGGTGTTGCGGTTTATAAGACAAAGTCCAAAAAATATATTGTCATTGCTTGCTATAGCACTTTAACCAATGAGTTTCACGTGTTGGATGCGGATGAACCGAAAGAACATTTCAGATTATTCCAAAAACGAATTCGTGGGCTTGAATACTCAATTTCCCACTTCGACGGGCATTTTTATATTTTGACCAATCTGAACGGGGCGACCAATTTCAAATTGATGAAAACACCGGAGACTAAGACGGCGATGGCCTATTGGGAAGATGTGATTCCCCACAGAAAGGATACCTTATTGGAGGATGTTGAGATTTTCAAGGATTATCTAGTCGTTAGTGAGCGTAGCAATGGTCTTAATCAAATACGAATAAAACGTTGGGACAATAAATCAGATTATTATCTTGAATTTGATAATGAAACTTATACCGTAAACACAGGAACCAACGTGGATTTTGAAACCGAAATATTTCGATACGGCTATAATTCCTTAACAACACCTACATCTGTAATAGATTTCAATATGCGCACTAAAGAGGCCGAAATCAAAAAGCAACAGGTGGTTTTGGACGAAAATTTTCACACTGAAAATTATATCTCAGAACGAATTTGGGCAATTGCGCAGGATGGGGTGAAGATCCCTATGTCAATTGTAAGGCGAAAAGACACAAACCTAAATGGTGAGGCGCCGCTGTTGCAATACGCCTATGGTAGTTATGGCTCTACAGTTGACCCCTATTTTTCAACGATTAGATTATCACTTTTAGACCGTGGATTTATATACGTTATTGCCCATGTAAGAGGTGGGGAATATCTTGGGAGAAATTGGTACGAACATGGAAAATTACTAAAGAAGAAAAATACCTTTACAGATTTTATAGATTGTTCAAAGCATCTCATCGCTAAAAATTATACCTCACCTAATCATCTTTACGCCATGGGAGGGAGCGCTGGCGGGCTTTTGATTGGAGCTGTTCTAAACATCGCTCCTAATCTTTACAATGGCGCAATTGCTGCCGTTCCTTTTGTGGATGTTGTTTCAACAATGCTAGACGATTCAATCCCTCTTACCACGGGAGAATATGATGAATGGGGCAATCCCAACGACATCGAATACTACAACTACATGAAATCCTATTCGCCTTATGATAATGTAAAGCAACAATCCTATCCAAATTTACTGGTTACTGCTGGTTTACATGATTCTCAAGTCCAATATTGGGAACCCGCGAAGTGGGTTGCGAAGCTTAGAACTTATAAACAGGATACTAACAAACTATATTTGGTTACCAATATGGATGCAGGGCATGGCGGAGCTTCGGGAAGATTCGAGGCCCTAAAGGAGGATGCTCAGGAGTTTGCCTTTCTTTTGGACATGGAAGGTATAACTGAATAATTCAAAAAAAATGCTTACTTTTGCACGGTTTTAGGCGATACTTTTTTGACCAAACTGAGTATGCCGAAAAATGGCAAATATGGCAAAAGACATACAAGCGTTTGATAACGTTTTGCAATTAATAGGTAAAACGCCGCTTATCAAGTTGAATAAAATAACTGAAGGTTTCTCTGGTGATTTTTACGCCAAAGTGGAAGCTTTTAATCCAGGTCACTCCTCAAAAGATAGAATTGCACTTCATATCATCGAGGAGGCCGAAAGACAAGGTATTTTAAAGCCAGGTGATACCATTATCGAGACGACGTCAGGTAATACAGGCTTTAGTATTGCTATGGTAAGTATTATTAAAGGTTATGAATGTATTTTAGCCGTAAGTTCTAAATCTTCACCAGATAAGATTGACATGTTAAAGAGTATGGGTGCAAAGGTATACGTTTGCCCAGCTCACGTAAAGGCAGATGACCCGCGCTCTTATTATGAGGTTGCCAAAAGACTGCATAACGAGATAGAGGGTTCCATTTACATTAATCAATATTTTAATCAGCTTAATTTAGATGCCCATTACAAATCAACTGGTCCAGAAATTTGGGAACAGACGAACGGGCAAATCACACATTTGGTTGTTTGTAGTGGAACGGGAGGGACAATTTCTGGTACTGCAAACTACTTAAAAGAGCAGAATCCTGAGGTGAAGGTGATTGGAGTTGATGCTTATGGATCTGTGCTGAAAAAATATCATGAAACCAGGGAATTTGACGAAAAAGAAATTTATCCGTACCGAATTGAAGGTCTGGGTAAAAACCTAATCCCCACCGCAACCGATTTTGACTCCATTGACAAATTTATAAAGGTAACCGATGAGGAAAGTGCGCATACTGCACGCGAAATTTCCAAGACAGAAGGCATTTTTGTTGGTTATACCAGTGGCGCGGCAATGCAAGCTTTAAAGCAATTAAATAGCCAAGGGGAATTTAAAGAAGGCGATAAGGTGGTTGTGATATTCCCTGACCATGGCTCAAGATACATGAGTAAGGTTTATAGTGATAAATGGATGGAAGATCAGGGCTTTTTTGATTCTAATAAGATATCTGCACAAGCAATAGAATACGTAAAATAATAGGATACAAATATGATAGTCCTGCCGCATCCCCAATGTGGTGGGATTTTTTATAGAAATTGGGGATAAGTAATATAATACCTAATTTTGCATCGAATTTTGTTGATTTTTTGTAAATTCTAAATAATTGATAAGAAATTCGAAACTAATAAGACTAAAACTAACTTTGATGAAGGATTTATTTGAAAAGATTTATAGAGATAAAGGGCCACTAGGAAAATGGGCTTCCCAAGCTGAAGGTTATTTTGTTTTTCCAAAGCTTGAAGGTCAAATCTCAAATAGAATGAAATTTCAAGGTAAAGATGTTATTACTTGGAGTATTAATGACTATTTAGGCTTGGCAAATCACCCCGAGGTTAGAAAAGTAGATACAGAAGCTGCAGCTCAATATGGCTCGGCTTATCCTATGGGTGCTAGAATGATGTCTGGTCATACTGATTTACATGAGCAATTACAAAAAGAGTTAGCAAATTTTGTAAGTAAAGAAGCAGCTTATTTATTGAATTTCGGTTATCAAGGAATCATGTCAACCATTGATGCTCTTGTTGCAAAAGATGATATAATCGTTTATGATGTTGATTCTCATGCCTGTATTATTGACGGCGTAAGACTTCATATGGGCAAGCGATTTACTTATAAACATAATGATATTGAAAGCCTAGAAAAAAATCTGGATAGAGCCACTAAAATGGCTGAACAGACCGGTGGTGGAATCTTGGTTATTTCAGAAGGTGTATTCGGGATGCGCGGAGAGCAGGGGCGCTTGAAAGAGATTGTTGCGCTTAAGGATAAATATAATTTTAGATTCTTAGTTGATGACGCACATGGTTTTGGAACACTTGGAGAAACCGGAGCAGGAGCAGGAGAGGAGCAAGGCATTCAGGACGGAATAGATGTGTATTTCGCAACCTTTGCCAAATCACTGGCAAGTACCGGTGCATTTATTGCGGGTGACCAAGAAATCATTGATTATTTAAAATACAACTTACGTTCTCAAATGTTTGCGAAGTCTCTGCAAATGCAGTTGACGGTTGGAGCTTTAAAGCGTCTTGAAATGCTACGCACTATGCCAGAGCTTAAAGCTAAGTTATGGGAAAATGTAAACGCATTACAATCTGGTCTTAAAGACCGTGGTTTTGATATTGGCACGACCCAAAGTTGTGTTACCCCTGTTTATTTAAAGGGAAGTATTCCTGAGGCAATGGCCTTGGTTCGTGATTTACGCGAAAATTATGGGATATTTTGTTCAATAGTTGTTTATCCTGTGATACCAAAAGGGCTCATCTTATTAAGGATGATACCAACGGCAACCCATACACTTGAAGATGTTGCCGAAACATTGGATGCTTTTGATGCGATTAGAACACGTCTTGAAAACGGAACCTATAAAAGGCTTTCAGCTGCTGTAATGGCCGCAATGGGTGAATGATTCAATCTATATTTATCAATTAATTTAAGACCATCCCTCATGGCAATGAACAAAAATACAGTCCTCGCATGGGCTACCTTTATTATGATAATTGTTGGTTTAGGCTTAATAGCTTTAGGCGCTTTTAAATATGAGGAGGTCGCTGGATGGGGCTTTGCATCAGTTGGTGTCGGTTTTTTTGCAGTTGCCTGGGTGTTTAATGCGCTTAAGGGGAGGGTGTAACTCAAACCCCAAATTCCAAAATCAAAAACCAATGAGCCATCTTGATGACTTGAGACTAATTTTTAATTCGTAAGTATCAATATTCCAAAGTTTTAAATTTCTACGTATAAATTGTCAAATTTTAATTTTCAATTGAATACTTTTTTCTTCAAAACTTAAGTGCATTAATCTTTGTTCTTGGTTCTTACAGCGGAGCGGTCTTGATTCTTTTTCTTCCCATTTTAACAGATTTTTCATGACGCGATAGCGTTAACAAACAAAGTTTATTAGTTATCTTTGCAAACTGAAAAACAAGGGTAAAATTCATTTTGAAGATGCAGAAGAAACTCGCTAATATTCTCTTTTCCACCCGTCTTACCGCCGTTCTATTTATCGTATATGCAGTAGCCATGATTGTGGGTACTTTTTTGGACGCAGGTCAGGAAACATCACCAACCCCATTCACGAGACATTATATATACAATGCGTGGTGGTTTGAGGCCATTATGGTACTTTTTGTCATTAATTTTATTGGTAATATTTTTAGATATCGGTTGTTGAGAAAGGAAAAATGGGCAACCCTTACCCTGCACCTTTCCTTCATCCTTATTTTTGTTGGAGCTGGTATTACCCGTTATATTGGTTGGGAAGGTTGGATGCCAATTCGGGAAGGCGAAACCGAAAATACCCTATTGACCCGTAAAATGTATCTAACTGCATTTATTGACGGTAAATTTGAAGTTAACGGACAGCTTCAGCGAAAAATTGAACAAGAGCATGTTGATTTTTCAGAGCGATTGGACAATGATTTCAAGATTAAATCTGATTATAATGGAACGCCCGTAACCATAGAGGTGGTTGATTTTATTGAAGACGCCGAATTGGATGTTATCCCATCAGACACAGGGGGACGTTACTTAAAGTTAGTAGAGGCAGGAGAATCAGCGTCTCATAGCCATCATATTGAAGATGGAGACCAAGAACTTATTCACAATCTGGCTTTCACGTTAAATAATCCAAAACCAGGCGCTATCAATATCACCGAAGATGAAAATGGAAGTCTATTCATCGAAAGTCCGTTTGAGGGCAATTACATGACAATGGCAACCCGCGCAACTGGGGTTTTGGTTCAAGATTCCATTCAACCCTTGAAGCTGCGTTCGCGATATCAGATAGGCAACATGTCACTTGTTTTTCCAAAACCGGTTGTACAAGGTGAATTTGGTTTAGTAAAAAAGTCTAGACTCTTGCGTAGCGAAGAGGATGGCGTTGTAATTAACGTTACTGCAAATGGAGAAACCAAACAGCTTAATGTTTTAGGACAACAGTATATGGATGGTCGTTTTGAGCAAGTAAAAGTTGGCGGATTGGACGTTGCAGTCAAGTACGGCTCTATTGTAAAGGAGTTGCCCTTTAGCATAAAACTAAACGATTTTGTTGCCGAACGCTTTCCGGGAACCGAAGATAGTTTTTCTGCATTTTCAAGCGATGTTACGGTCATTGGTACGGATCAGGGTGATTATGATTATAAGATATTTATGAACCACGTGCTTGACCAAGATGGTTATCGTTTCTTTCAGGCTAGTTTTGATCCTGACGAGCTTGGAACACGGCTCTCAGTAAATCACGACCGTTGGGGAACCTGGATTACCTATGCTGGTTACATGTTACTTTACTTTGGTTTAATGGCTATATTATTTGATAGAAAAACACGATTTGCAGATTTGAAGCGATTGCTTGAGAACGTAAAGACAAAAAAGTCGAAATTATTGACTGTTCTCTTCTTAAGTATTGGATTACTTGGATTTTCTCAAGAAACGTCCCAAGATGAAAGCCACAATCATAACGAGAACCAAACAGAAAACATAAGATTAATAAGGCCTACCAAGGCCGAAATTGATTCGGCAATTACCGCCAATATTGTTCCCAAAGCCCATTCTGATAAATTTGGGGAATTGGTAATCCAGGACTTTAGCGGTCGGATGATGCCAATGAACACTTATGCATCTGAAGTGCTTCGTAAATTGAGTAAAAAAGACCATTACGAAGATTTTGATGCCAATCAAGTTATGCTTTCCATGCAAGAAAGTCCGTTATTTTGGTATAATGTGCCTTTGATTTACCTCGCAAAGCGAAAAGCAGATACTATAAGACATATCATAGGCGTAGCTGAAAGTGAAAAACGGGTTGCCTTAGCCGATTTCTTAACCGAAGAGGGTAGTTATAAATTAGCACCTTATCTTCCTGAAGCCTATAAAGCGCAAGTCCCCAATGGCTATCAAAAGGAATTGATTGAGGCCGATCAACGTGTAAGCTTACTCTTCAATACCGTTGAAGGTCGTTTTATGAAGATTTTTCCTGTGCCTGACGACGAAAATAATACTTGGATATCTCCCGTTGAGTACAGGGAAGAATACCAAGCTAAGATTCAGGACACCCTTTATGGTAAATTTATTGCTAATAGCTTAAGTTATTATTTGGGCGAATTGTACAAAGCGAAGAAATCAGGTGACTTCAAAATCCCAAATCGACTTTTGGCAGGGTTTAAGCGAAGTCAGCAGAAATTGGGTAGCGCGGTAATGTTATCTGACGAAAAGGTCCAAACTGAGATATTGTACAATAAATACGATATCTTCAAAAAGTTGTTCGCCTATTATATGATTACAGGAGCAATCTTATTTGTTGTTTTAATCGTTCAGATTTTTAAATCCAATAATAAGATTATCGATTATCTGGCAAAAGGACTAGGGATTGGTATTCTAATTTTATTCTTGGTGCACACTGCTGGATTAATTACGCGATGGTATATCTCTGGCCATGCCCCTTGGAGTAATGGATACGAATCCATGATATATGTGTCTTGGGCCACGATGTTCTTTGGTTTGGCTTTTGGCCGAAAAAGTATGTTGACCCTTGCATCAACTGCCTTTGTGACCTCAATGCTATTAATGGTCGCACACTGGAATTGGATGGACCCTGCAATTTCAACACTCCAGCCAGTTTTGGATAGTTATTGGTTGATGATTCATGTGGCCGTGATTGTTGCGAGTTATGGGCCGTTCACGTTGGGAATGATTTTAGGAGTAACGGTATTATTGTTGATGATTTTCACCACAAAAAAGAATAAGGAGAAAATGCTTCTCAATATTAAGGAGCTAACCATAATCAACGAAATGGCTTTAACGGTTGGTCTGGTAATGTTAACCATTGGTAATTTTCTTGGTGGCATGTGGGCTAACGAAAGCTGGGGCCGTTACTGGGGCTGGGACCCTAAGGAGACTTGGGCCTTAATTAGTATCATGGTTTACGCCTTTATCATTCACATGCGATTAATTCCAGGTTTGCGCGGGCGATATGGATTTAATTTGGCTGCGATAATTGGTTTTTCAAGTATTATTTTCACCTATTTTGGGGTTAATTTTTATCTCTCAGGTTTACATTCTTATCAATCTGGACAACAGATTGCAAGTTTTCAGATTATCATGGTGACAATAGTCATTGTCGCTCTTTTAGGTTTTTTCGCCTACAGGAAATACGCTAAATATTATAAAAAATCGGCGGTTAAAGTGAGAAAAGTTGAATCTTGAGAATCCTCTATTTTTTGTTTCAGTTTTAGTTGCCCTAATACTTCTGGTCACAGGGTTTGTTTTATTAAAATTTCCGCCTAAAACAATAAACTACCTCTATGGTTATAGAACCTCAAGTTCTATGAAAAGTCAGGAAAGGTGGGATTTTGCTCAAAACTATTCTGCGAAGGAAATGATAAAATTTGGATATATCTTTCTAGTGGTTTCGGTTTTTGGTTTAATTTTCCATTTAGATGAAATGATTACAATGATAGTTGTGCTTTCAATTTTGATTATGGGCGTTCTGGTACTATTTTTAAGGGTAGAGAGAGCAATCAAGCTTAAATTTGGGGCAAAAGACCAGTCGGCTTAAATATATTGAATAAGCTGTAAATAAATTATCCCTATAAGTATAGCCATACCAAAACTAATCAAAGTGCCGATTAAAACGTATTCGGTCAACTTTCTGTCCTTTGCCTTGGACAAATCACCAAATCGAAATATTGATTTTGCGGCAAGAAGAAATCCGACACCAGACCATATACCATTAACTACAAAGAAAAACACAAAAAGTCGTTCTAAAACACCAATCATGGTGCCTGCATTTTTAAGTGAATCTTTGCTGTTGTTGTAGCTTTCAATGTTCCATTTGGAGATAATCACTCGCATTGTGATTGCCGTCATTGAGGTGACCCCGATAAGGCAACTAATGAAAAGTAGTAATTGTGTAGCATCTAAATTTAAAATTCTGGTCAAATAGGGTCTGTACCACTCTACTATCAAGGCAATTACCGATACATGTAAGAATTGGTCTAATGCAAATATCCAACGTTGATTCTTTTTATTTTGCAGCATAAGTTTGCCCAAATCGATTAAAAAATGGGATGGAATGATAATCACGAAAGCCAGCCAGTAGTCTGTATTGAATTCTAGAACAAGCATTAAGGCTATGGCATGTACTGCAACATGAAAATACAGGTATTTCGATTTAAAGGTGTTTTTATTTTTATGTTCTACCCATTTTTTTGGTTGAAAAGCAAAATCCCCAATTAAATGGGCTAAAATCAGTTTTATGAACAGTGGCATCATAGTTTGGTGATTTTAGATTCAAAATAGCTTATTAATTTAGAAAGCTCATCGTATCCACCCCGGTTTAATCCTTGACTTACATTACTTTGGGTGGTTTGTAAAGTTTCGGCTATTTGCTTTTGATTATAATTTGGATGCTTTAGTGCAATCTCAACGAGTTCGGCCGCTGCTGGTGTCCAATTATCAATGGTTACCGAGGCTAATTGAAACATAAGATTGAGGGTTTGGTTTAGGTCTTCAGAGCCGGTTGATATGGCCAACGTATTTTTTTTAAGTTTCTCGAAGCACTCCCCAGAATTGAGAAATGCCGAACCATTTGATTCGGTGACGTTTTCGGCGTCGTAGCTTTTGTCACCAATACCTATTGCAATTCGAGCCTTCAAGTCACAGTGATGTTTTAAACGTGCTTTTATGATTAAGGTAGCGAAGAGCGCCTTTTCAGGTGAAATTTCTAACTGAAAACTATCGCCACGGTATAAGTCCCATTGCTTTGGGGTGTTTCCAAACTCAGACAAAACGCTCTTTAAGACGCCCATCCAATCTTCAGGTTGCGAGGTACGAGAATTAATTAA
>JBCCOJ010000060.1:0-15977 GCA_039025415.1 Bacteroidota bacterium
CAGTGAACAACAAATAATATATAAAATCCTCGGGTGTATGAAACTGAAAGGTATTGCATAAATGTAATTGGGAATCTTTAAAACATAAAAATTCAAATGATGTATCATTGATATTCACCAAGATTCTATCGCTTTCAGATACATTAAAATGCGACAGGTTTTCAATTAAAATAGTGGAGCTGTGTTTGTAGGTAAATGTTCCAAACGTTTCAAAAATGTAATTGTTTATATTGATCAAGGGCACATAAACATTATAAGCATCGACCGACTCTACTTTGTCATGACTGATAAAATCGGTTTTTAAGATCTTTGCGTTGAACTTTAAATAATCGGCAAGATTATTTTCACTAAAGTATTTTGATGGCACTAAGCAGGATAGCTCGTTTTGATAGATGCAAATTACATTTTCAAAGGTTTGCTCGAAAACAGAATTTGTTTCAAGAACGGTTTTTAGTTTCTCGAGCAGATTTTGGGGTGTTTGCTTACTGTTGAAGCTTTCAGTCTTTAAAAACTCAACCTCATTGGTTCCTTTATTTATGATACAAAAAGAAAGTCCATTCAAACTAATTTGAATGGACAGTTCTTTTACAGATGTAGTTTTCAATTATCGTGATTTTTTCACTTCTGTTTAATTTTCTGTGGCAAGGTTTTTAGGCCAGTTACCGGTGGTATCTGCCTCATCCATAGAGCCAACCTTAAGTTTTGGACCCCTTACACCATCAACAGACATCACCTCTTCTTCCTTCGCGACTAAATTAGGGTCTTGGTCTTCTAAAATTACTGATTTCTTAACAGAGGCTTCAAAGACGGGTATCTTACCATCTTCAATTTTACCAGCCTCTAACTCAAATTGCTTGCCCGAAGCTGGACCAATACCATCGGGAAGATTCATGATTTTCTTGTATCTAGGGTCAGCTCCAAAAAGCGAATCCTTTACAGGTACGTAACCCAAGGTATCTACAATGACAATATCCGAAAATGATTCAACACCACCGTATCTATCAGTTTTCTCTTGGTCAAATACCGAGGTATCTCTTCTCTGTGTAATTGTAAATTCAGCGGTATCTATAAATTTGATTAAATCATCAAATTTACTAGCAAACGTACCTGTCACCGATCTGTGTGCCATTTGAGCATCTCGTATATCCTGTAATTTGGTAATTACTTTCTTATAGCGTTTTTCTTTGAGTTTATTAAACTTAATTTCCCCATAAACCGACTGAAATGTCAAATAACCAAGAAAAATAATCAAAGCCCAAAGTAGTAAGTTCAATACCGGTTTAAAACCTTTTGGTACAAATTTATCTATCAACCATACAATTAAAACGGTTAGTAGAATTAGACCTACAACAACAAGAATAACGTTTAACATAGTTAGTGTTTTTGTTTTTTAATTTTAGTTAAGATATACAGGTATTGACAAAACTACAATATTTTTCCAATGCTTGAAATATTATAATCTTTTTCAGTTAGACGCGAAAGATATAAAAATACTTCCAAATAAGTTAACATTTTTAGGCAATCACTAGGATTAATTGTTATACCGTTTGTGCTTATATTGCAATGTCTCAAAAATCAACTTTTAATGACTCCATCGGACTTTTATAAACTTCTGAAGAAAAAATTTCCTTTTGAGCCAACCATAAAACAGAATATTGTTCTTGACCAATTATCAAAGTTTGTACTGCAAGAAGGTAATTCAACCTTATATCTACTTAAGGGCTATGCCGGTACGGGAAAGACAAGTATCATTGGAGCTCTGGTTTCTAATTTGTGGCAAATAAAAAGAAGCTTTGTTCTAATGGCGCCAACTGGAAGGGCGGCTAAGGTAATTTCGAATTACTCTAAGAAGGAGGCGTTCACAATCCATAGAAAAATTTATTTCCCTAAAAAAGACCAGGGTGGTGGGGTAAGGTTCACGCTTCAGCCGAACAAACATAAAAATACCATTTTCATAGTAGATGAAGCCTCTATGATTTCTGATGTCCCAATCAACAACCGAAATTATGAGAGCAATTCGCTTCTTGATGATTTAATGGAATACATTTATTCCGGTAACAATTGTAAATTGATTTTAATTGGGGATAAAGCACAATTGCCACCAGTTAAAGCAGAAATCTCCCCAGCCTTAGATACGAAAATCCTTGAATTCAATTATAACAAAACTATTGTGGGGATTGAATTGGACGAGGTTGTGCGACAGCAGCAGAATTCTGGAATTTTGACCAACGCAACTAGATTGCGTGAAGTACTTGAAAACGACTTTTATGAATCATTGAAGTTCAATTTAAATGGCTATAGTGATATCGTTAGAATGATTGATGGCTACGAGATTATGGACGCCATCAGCGACGCTTACTCCACTGATGGGCATGAGGATACCGCCATAATCGTAAGAAGTAACAAGCGCGCCAATCTTTATAACCAAAACATTAGGCAACGCATTCTATTTAACGAAAATGAATTGACTGTAGGAGATTTTCTAATGGTGGTTAAAAACAATTATTTTTGGATAAAACCCAATACTGAAGCTGGTTTTATAGCCAATGGTGATATCATTCAGGTGCTGGAGATTTTCTCGTTTAAGTCACTTTATGGATTTCGGTTTGCCGAAGTGAAAATACAAATGGTAGATTACCCTAAAATGAAACCGTTCGAAACCGTATTACTCTTAGACACTATAGAGGCCCAAACCCCATCCCTCACCTACGAAGACAGTAATAGACTATACCTTGAGGTGCAAAAAGACTACGAAGACGAACCCGCTAAATACAAACGGTTTTTAAAAACCAAGAACAATCCGTTCTTCAACGCCCTACAGGTTAAGTTCTCCTATGCCATTACCTGCCATAAATCCCAAGGTGGGCAATGGAAAACAATTTTTGTAGAACAGCCTTATTTGCCAGAGGGAATCAATCGCGATTATATAAGATGGCTTTATACGGCGGTAACCAGGGCGAAGGAAAAATTGTACTTAATCGGCTTTAAGGATGGTTTTTCGAAAGTTAATACTGCGGAAATTTCAAGGGGACTTAAAACTTGCGGTTTGATTAAGTCCTCTTATAATTTTTTCTGTTTTAATTTTTCCATTTTAAAAGTCATATTTTTGAAATAATCATTCCAAAAGTTAAATTTAGATATGGATAAGCTTAAGGTCATTTCAATGATTCCAGCCCGATATGCGGCATCGCGTTTTCCCGGAAAACTCATGCAGGACTTAGGCGGTAAGACCGTAATCTTAAGAACTTATGAGGCCGCGGTTGCAACGAAACTTTTTAATGAGGTTATTGTGGTTACTGATAGTGACATTATTTATTCTGAAATTGTAGGTAATGGGGGTAAGGCGATGATGAGTAAAACCGAACATGAATCAGGAAGTGATAGAATAGCTGAGGCCGTAATGGATTTAGATGTTGATATCGTCGTAAACGTTCAAGGTGATGAACCATTTACTGAGCGGGAAAGTTTAAGTAAGGTTCTGGACGTATTTAAAAGTGATTCAAAAAACGAAATTGACCTAGCGTCCCTAATGGTTGAGATTACGGATTGGGACGAAATTTCAAATCCCAATACTGTTAAGGTCATCACAGACCAAAATGATTTTGCGCTTTATTTTTCTAGAAGCCCAATTCCATTCCCTCGGGATAAAAAGAGTTCAACGCGCTATTTTAAACACAAGGGGATATATGCTTTTAGAAAACAAGCCTTGGTTGATTTTGCCCAACTGCCAATGACGATGCTTGAAGCTTCAGAAAAAATCGAATGCATTCGCTATTTAGAATATGGTAAGCGCATTAAGATGGTTGAGACCTCAGTTCAAGGTATTGAAATAGATACACCAGAAGATTTGGAAAAAGCAAAAAATTTACTTTAGACCCCCATTTTACCATTTTTAAATTTTTAAAAAAATGAAGTACAATTATATTAATATAAAAACCATTGGTTTTGACGCCGATGATACGCTTTGGGTGAATGAAACCTATTTCAGGGATGCAGAAAATGAAATTGCGAAACTTATGGCGCCCTATGAAACCGCCAATAAGATTGATCAAGAATTATTTAAAATGGAAATGAAAAATCTTTCATTGTACGGCTATGGGGTTAAAGGATTCATGCTTTCTATGGTAGAAATGGCACTTGAGATATCAAACTATTCCATATCCAATGAAAAAATCATGAAGATTTTGGAAATTGGTAAGGATATGCTTGAAAAGCCTGTCGAGCTTCTTGATGGGGTTGAGGATATCCTAAAAAAATTATACAAAGACTACAAACTTATACTGTTGACAAAAGGTGATTTGTTAGACCAAGAACGAAAATTGGAGAAATCAGGACTTACAGATTACTTTCATCACATAGAGATTTTAAGTGATAAAAAGGAGAAGAATTATTCCAATTTTTTAAAAAGTATGGAAATTAAACCTGAAGAATTTTTGATGGTCGGCAATTCACTTAAATCTGATATTCTGCCAATAGTGAAGTTAGGTGCAACTGCGGTACACATTCCGTTTCACACCACATGGCTACATGAGCAGGTAAAAGAGGTTAAAGATTCAACAGAATATGCTACCCTAAGAAGTCTGGTTCAACTTGATGAATTACTATCGCAATGATTAAAATTGATTTGCAAACTTGGAATAGAAAATCGCTCTATGAGCATTTTATCAAATTCACGGACCCTTATTTTGGGGTAACCGTCCCTATTGATGTCACCAAGACCTATCAAATATCAAAAAAGAATGATGTTTCATTATTTGGTCTGTACCTGCACGCTTGTATGAAGGCAATAAATGAGGTTGAGGCGTTTAAACTGCGAATTGTTGACAATGAGCCTGTGCAATTTGAAACAATTCATGCCTCTCCAACAATTGCAAGAAAGGATAAGACTTTTGGTTTCAGTTTTATAGAGTTCAGTCCAGAATTGGAGGTCTTTTTAGCCAACCTACAAGGAGAAAAAGATAGAATAGAAAATTCCGAAGAATTGTTTCCACCTGTCAATGGATTGGATTGTGTGCATTGTTCCGCATTACCTTGGCTACCATTTAGTGGGCATAAAGAGCCTGCTTCGGGATTCATGGATTCCATACCCAAATTGGCCTTTAATGGTGTTGAAACAGTTGGAGCTAACAAAATCCAAATGAATGTAGCCATTAACGTCAATCATGCTCTGGTAGATGGCTACCATGTACATTTGTTTTGCAAGAAATTTCAACATTATCTTGACAGTTAGAACAATTATCCAACTATGTTTTTATTTTTGTCAAAGAAGACTATTAAATGAGTTATAAAAATTATCCAATGGTGTCCAGGGTTGTATTTGGACGCGGAAGTTTTAATCAATTGGGCGATATCTTAATGCCCAAAAGGTTAAACGTAAAGGCACCATTTGTTTTCTTGGTTGACGATGTGTTTAAAGGTAATTCCTGGTTAACCTCTCGGATACCTTTGGCTTATGAAGACGAAATAATCTATATTTCAGCAAATGAAGAGCCAAAGACTTCCCAGGTTGATGAACTTGTTGAAAAAATAATACTTGAACATAAAGATAGGCCGTCTGGAATAATTGGTATTGGTGGCGGGACCATATTGGATTTGGCCAAAGCAGTTTCCATAATGCTAACAAATGAAGGGGAAACCAAAAACTATCAAGGTTGGGATTTGGTAAAGAATCCGGCCATTTACCACGTGGGTATTCCTACCATTTCAGGAACGGGATCAGAGGTTTCACGAACTACAGTATTGACAGGACCGGATAAGAAATTAGGCATAAATTCAGATTATACGCCCTTTGACCAAGTGATACTTGATCCTGAACTCACTAAGGATGTCCCAAAAGACCAGTGGTTTTACACTGGTATGGATTGCTACATCCATTGTATAGAATCCCTAAACGGAACCTATCTCAATTCATTTAGTAAAAGCTACGGCGAAAAAGCTTTTGATCTTTGTAAGGCGATTTTCGTCGAGGATAAATTAACCGAAAAAGAAGCACAAGATGAATTAATGATGGCCTCGTGGCACGGTGGTATGAGCATAGCCTACTCCCAGGTGGGTGTAGCGCATGCCATGAGCTATGGCCTATCTTATTTATTGGGAACCAAGCATGGTATAGGAAATTGTATTGTTTTTGACCATTTAGACGAATTCTATCCTGAGGGTGTGGCCCTTTTTAAGCAAATGAAGGCTAAGCACAACATTTCGTTGCCGCAAGGGCTTTGTGCAAACCTCTCTGACGAAGAATTCGATATTATGATTAATGTTGCTCTCGGTCTAGAACCGCTTTGGGAAAACGCAATTGGTAAAAACTGGAAAAACACTATAACTCCCGAAAAGCTTAAGAATTTATACCAAAAAATGTAATGCTAAAATTGTTTGCCAAGTTTATCTACTTCAAGCTATTGGGCTGGCAAATTACTGGGAATAAGTACTTTTCAAAAGATTCAGTAAAAAAGAGCATTATTATTGCCTTGCCACATACTAGCTGGCACGATTTCTATATTGGTGTACTATTGCGAAAAATAGTTGGTGTCAAGACTAATTTTGTAGGTAAGAAAGAACTTTTCAAATGGCCTTTTGGCTATTTTTTTAGAGCATTAGGTGGTGCTCCTTTAGATAGAACTCCTGGGCAGAATAAGGTAGAGGCAATGGCCAAATTGTTCAATTCGAAGGATGAGTTTAGACTCACGCTTGCACCAGAAGGTACCAGAAAAAAAGTAACAAATTGGAAAACAGGATTCTACTATATTGCAAAACAGGCTGAAGTACCAATAATCATGTTTACTCTGGATTTTAAAAATAAACGCAATCACATTTCTGAACCCTTTTACCCTACAGAGGATGCGGAGTCAGACTTTAGATTTATGGAGTCCTTTTTTGAAGGCGTAGTAGGAAAGAAACCAGAATACTCTTGATGTTTCAAATTGGCATGGGAATTGATTATGTCTATTGGGTTTAATAACTGAAACATAAAGTAAACTTAAAAAGTCCCTAAAAAGAAACAGTAATTTAACCTAAAACAAGGCTACATTATTGTCATGCAATAGCGTAGTCTTTTTTATAAATGCCTAAAGCCTATTTTCAAATTTATCAAGCATTTTCGAGGTGCTTTGTTTAAGTTTGTTTTTGAAGAATCCAGTTCGGCCCAAAAGCACTCCTTTTAAACCCATTGCCTGCTTCGACCAAGTGTAAAGGTCAAAATTATCGGTGTGCTTTATAATCTTTCCGTCCTTGAATTCAAATTTGGCCTGTATGACGTTATGGACTTTACGATTGGTTTTAGAAAATGTGTAAAATGCCTGCCATAGGGCGCTACCGGTATGATCATCACCATTTATTTCAGAAAAAGTAATCTTGAAGTCTTTTCCTTTTTGGCTTTCACAAAGCATTCGCCACATGTTTTTTGCCCTTTCGCCTTTTAAGACACCAAAGGCTGGGTCTTCAAATACAATATTTTCATGGTAACATTCAACCATGCCTTCAGCATCGAGTGCTTGAAATGAATTGTAAAATTTTTCAATTAATGTTTGCATGATTCTTTTTCTTTAAATTTAATAAAACCTTGATTAAGATTATTACGTAAATGTTGTTGTGAGAGAAGTCGAATTGTTATTAATTACGTCTTTCTAGGGAAATTTCTCAAATTGCTATGAGAAAGCACAAAGGCCATTAATTGTTGATGGCCTTGTGTTTTGTTCCATTTTTAATAATATTCCTTGCCCAAATGGGATAGAAGGTTCAATTGATTTACGAAGATTAAATAACCTATAAGACTCAATACATCCCCTTGACTTTACGAAGCTTATCCTCCCAAATCTTTAAATCTTTTTTCTGCTTATCGATATTTTTCAATACATCCTTTACCAACGGATTGCTTTCATCAACGTTTGAGAAAAATTGTAGATTATTTTCAAGTTGATTAATTTCTCCTTTTAACTCGTCAATTCGTTTTTTGATAAAGTTTTGCTCATTGTCAAGCAACCGCGTATCATCTGGTTTGGCTAAACTTTCAAGTTTATTCTCAAACTTTATCATTTCAACTTTAGACTTGTCCATATCCAATTTACCGAACAAACCATCAAGTACTTTATTAAATTTACTATCTATATGTCGTTTGTTGGATGGCACGTGTCCAATGGCTTTCCATTCTGAAATGTGGTCTTTGATAGTTTTTAAATCTGACTTTCTTTCACCACTCAGTTCTAAATTTTTGACCTTTTCAAGAAGTTCTTGCTTTTTCTCAAAAGCAGCCATCAATTCTTTATTGGCTTCATTTCTTTCGGCGTGAATGCGGTCAAAGTAATGATTGCATGCCGCCTTGAATTGTTTCCAAATTTTATCGCTGTCTTTTCTGGGAACATGGCCAATTTTTTTCCAGTCACTCTGAATTTTTTTCATGAGTGGAGTGGTGGCCTCAAAATCTTCACTATCCTTGTTGTCTTCTGCAATTTTTATGAGTTCCCTTTTCTTTTCAAGATTTTCGTACTGGTCTTTTTTTAGATTTTTATAGAAGCTATTTTTCTTTTTATTGAAACTTCGAACTGCGGCCTTAAATTTATCCCAAGTGGCTTGATTTTCACTTTTTGGAACACGACCTGCATTAAAGAAGTCCTCGCGAAGCGCCTCAATAAGTTTGATTTTCTTTTGCCATGCGCCATGAGAGCTGGCATCATCTTTGGCAACTTCCTCAATTTTCGAAATGATTTCTAGCTTGCGCTCTAAATTGTTCTCCTTGGCCTTATCTACATCTGCATAGTAGGCTTGACGTTTTTCATGAATAGCTTTAGTAGCCGTACTAAAGCGTTCCCAAATTTCATCCCGGTATTCTTTAGCAACCGGCCCTAGTTCCTCTTTCCACATTTTGTGCAGTACTTGTAGCTCGCGAAAAACACGATTGATATTATCATCTTTTGCAAGTTCTTCAGCACGTTCTATAATCTTTAGTTTCTTTTCAAGATTATGCTTAAAGTCCAAGTCCCTTAAATCACGATTTAAGTGCAGAAAATCGTAGAAAATCTCAACATGATGATGGTAACTATTCCAAGCATTATTATAGACGTCTCGCGGTATGGGACCAGCATTTCGCCATTGTTCCTGCAAGTCCTTAAAAATTTTGTAGGTGTCGTTTATATTCTCTTCAACGTTTATAAGGCCTTTTATCTCCTCAATAATGGCCAAGCGTTTATCAAGATTTGCCTTTAAGTCGTTTTCTCTTGCTTTGTAATAAGCTTTGAGGTTGTTTCGATAAGTTTTATAAGCAGTATTAAAGCGCTTTTTTGTTGGGGAGTTGTAATAAAAGTCAATTTCATTTCCCCCATCATTTATAAAATCTTCTTTTTTCTGCTCAAGAAGCTCTTCGAATTTTGAGTTGAATTCTGATTTTATGTCGTCAACCTGAGACCTAATAGTTTGAATTTTTTTATTGGCTAATAGATGCTCTAACTCATCGCTCAAAGCTTCCATACTCATTTTATCATATTCCTTGGTCTCAACCTCATGTCGCTCACTATTGCTTTCATCCTCAGCGTCTTCAGCGTTTGAGGCTTCTATCTCTTCAACATGGGATTCTGCCTTTTTGCTTTCTGGTTTAGTAACAGCTGGAGTGTTTTCTGAAACAGTGGATTCATTTTCAGACGATTCTTTTTCCTCAACCTTATCTAATTCAACTTTAGTAGCATCGTCTGTTGATTCAGAAATGCTTTCATCTTGGTCATTTTCACTTGCTGTAATTTCGTTTTCAGAATCATCAGAACTTTCAATTGAGGTTTTAAGGTCTTCCGCTGCACTTTCGTCTTTTGCGGCGGCCTCAATTTCAAAATCTTCTGTTTGGGAAGTTTCAATCAATTGGTCGGAAATTTCAGGATTTAAGGTTTCCGAAGGGGCACTTTTTTCCGCTTCTTGTTCCTCATCCGAATTAGCTTCTACAGTAATTGAATCTTCTTTCTTTAAATCTGCCGTTTCTGTAAGGTCCTCGGACTTATCAACAGCCTTATTTTTTAAAGTTTCTCCATCTGCCTTGGGCAGGTTATCTTTCTCAGACATCATGTCGTTATTAATGTTAGATGGCTAATATACTAATAGGCAAATGATTTACAAAGATGCCGAGGTTAAATCCTTGTATTATATCAAATCCCAAATTTCCCAAGCTAATTCAGCCTGATACTTGAGCATATCACTACCATTGCAGATTGCAGCACCCTGAGATTTCCCTTTTTTTAGAAATGTAGTCTCAGATGGGTTATAAATCAAATCAAACAGTAAATGGCGGTCGTTGATAGCATGGTACGGGATTACCGGATGTAGCTCAATATTGGGGAAAGTCCCTAAAGGCGTGCAATTGATGATGATTTGGTGTTGGTCTAAAATTTCAGAAGTTAGCGAGTCATAGGTATATTTTACATGAGGTTTCTTTGCTCGTGAAACATAATGAAAATCAATATTTAATTGCTTCAAAGCGTAAGCGACTGCTTTTGAAGCCCCACCAGTTCCCAAAATCAACGCTTGTTTGTGATGAGATTTCAGAAAGGGGGATATCGACTTTTTAAAGCCATAATAGTCAGTATTAAAGCCTTTTAACTTGCCATTTTCCAAAACTTTAATGGTGTTTACCGCACCGATTACTTTTGCGGTTTCATCTATTTCACTCAAGTAGGGCATGATTTTTTCTTTGTAGGGTATTGTGACGTTAAAGGCCACAATATTGGCATTGTTTTCTAACAACAATTGAAATTCTGAAATACTTTCTAGGTCAAAATTCTCATAAGAAAAGGGTAGGTTTTCAAGTTCAAACTTCTTGTTGAAATAGCCCCTAGAAAAAGAGTAGTCAATTTTTTTACCAATGAGACCTAATCTAGACATTTTTAGCGGTTTTACGTCCGTAAAATTCTAGACCGAGTACAATGGCTATGCCTAATATAATGAATAGAAAGGCAATAAACGTTTCTGTGGATAGTTCAGGGGCATAGCGTTCATAATTCTGAATAATCTTTTCTCCCCTAGAATCCACTTGTATTTGACCAAGTAAATCTGTTTTAAAAATTGTACGCTTCCATGGCCAAACCACACCTAATGAACCTACGATAAAGCCGATAATTGAGGCAATGGTAATACTATGGTACTTCTTAAGGACATAACTTAAAACATGGGAGAACGTTACTAATCCTGTAACCGATCCAAGTGTAAAAACAGCCAGTACCTTCAACATTCTAAGGCGTAATTGGTCTTTTAAAAAACTAAAATCACCTACAAATAGTTCAGCAAAGGTATCGTACAAGGCATTTACCGAATCAACGAGCAAAAGCACATAATTGCCCAGAAGGATTAAAATGAATGAGCCAGAAAAGCCTGGTAGTGTCATACCCGAGACGCTAATTATTCCGCAGAAAAACACAAAAATAAGATTGTCGTTTTCCTTTGCGGGATTCAAAAAGCTTATTCCTAAACCCAAGGCAGTACCAATAATAAATGATATTATACTTTTATAATTCCAATCTCTAAAATTTCTGTTTATATAATATATCGACCCTAAAATCATCCCAAAAAAAGCACTCCAGACAAATAACTCGTAACGGGATAAAAAATAATCGAGAATTTTTGAAACACTGAAATAGCTCACGATCATTCCCAAAAAAAGTAGACTCAGAAAGCTACCATTTATATATTGAAAAAAGCTTTTGAATCGACCGCCAATCAATAATTTAAAGGCGTTTTTGTTAACTCGTTTAAGGGAATAAATAAATTCCTCATAAAAACCGGCAACAAAAGCGACCACACCGCCAGAAACGCCTGGTACCTTGTTGGCTGCGCCCATACCTAGGCCCTTGATGACCAGAATGAGATTGTCGGAGAGTGTGCGCGTGCTTTGCATTATTCCATTGGTTTTTTAGCACTTAGTCGCTCCAATAAAAGAATTAGGAAAAATCCGACCGAAGCCAAAATTATAACATAGAGAAGTTGACTATCACCAACATAATTTGAGGGTAGAACACTTTTGTCAAGAACGGTAACCTCGAGACCTTCAGAATTAATACGTGTTTTCAAAACGGCTTTCCAGGGCCAAATTTTATTCAGTGACCCAATCATAAAACCGGTTAAAATCCCAAGAGTTAGGTTCTTATGATTTTTGAACATCCAATTGAGTGCTTTTGAAAATACCTTTAAGCCAATTACAGCTCCAATACCAAGCATGGTAAACTTTAGCAGCGCATCTTTCAATAAATCAAAATTGCCAGTTGATAATCCTTCGAGGAGATTATTAACCGTATTGATTGCGGTTTCATAAGCTCCGAGGATAAGAAGGATAAAGGCTCCTGAAACTCCTGGTAAAATCATAGCTATTATTGCGATAAACCCGCAAAACAAAAGATATAACGAACTGTCTGGTGAGGCAAATGGCTCAGCGCGAGTTATGAAGTAAGATGCCACTGCACTTATAACCACTGCGATAATTACCTTTAGATTCCAAGATGAAATTTGTTTCCCAACATAAATAATACTGGCTAGAACTAAACCGAAAAAGAAAGCCCAAAGCAAAACAGGTTCATTGTGCAATAGCCACTTAATTAGTTTGGCTAATGAAAGAATGCTTACGGCTATTCCAGAAAATAAGGCCAAGAGGAAATTTCCGTTAATGGAATGCCAAGCCATCTTTAAACCGTTTTCTTTTAAAGTTTTAAAGAAACCAAGATTTATATTATCAATGCTTTCAATAAGCTCTTCATATATACCCGAAATAAAAGCAATGGTGCCGCCAGAGACTCCTGGAACAACATCTGCCGCTCCCATGGCCATACCTTTAAATGCTATTAAAATGTAATTTTTTATGTTTCGTTGCATTGGTCATTTTAAAACGAGCGTAAAGGTATTAAATGCAAGGCATAAACGTATTGTAATTTTTAAAGTGAATTAATTCTAAAGCGATGGTGCTGTTTGATTTTAGAATCGTGATTCGTCGTAGAACTTTCAGTAACTGCTATTTTTTGCAAGACAAGGAAATTAGTGGACAATTTTTTAATCTTATATTCCGTGACGACATTTTCTCTGTTAATTAGAATTAGTGTGTTTTCATTTATAACTAAATACCAGTTTCCGATAGAACCTTTATTAGCTCGGAACCCACTAAGGCATCTTATCGGATAATAAGATCTAATGGTCATGCTCTCATCTGATGACAATTTCATAATTCGACCACTAAAGCCTTTTGGAATGTATGACATTCGAGAAAAAACTAAATAATTACTCCTTGGCTTGGTTTCATTTCGCCATATACCCACAAGTTGATTGCTGTTAAATCTGGGCAAGGTTTCTTGCTGTCCGTAGGAATAATTACAGATTAAAATCATTAATGAAACAGATATAAAAACTTTCATAATTCAAGTTGAGCAAACATTGAGCCAGATTGGTGTTCTCAAAGTAGGTTTATTAATTAAAATGAATGAATTAATCCATTTTGTGAACCTATTTAAACCTAAGCGCTTAATTTTCGAAGAATTTTCAAATATTTGAATGCTTATAACCACAAGTAGATTAATTCCTGATTATACACTAATAAGTCATTAAGAGAAATTTAAAGTTTTGTGAAAAAAATTACGAATCAGATGGAATTCCAAGGTTTTGTTTAATAAATATTTATATTTGTTCAACAAAACTACGCAAAATGGAAACCACCGCACAGATTAAAGCCCCATTTATTATTTCGAAACAGTACCTTATTGACGGCAAACTTCATAATTGGGAAGGAAAAAGAGCCAAGGTAAATTCTCATATATGTTTAGACAGTAATAATGAACCTACCACCATTGGCGAAGTTCCTGATATGGATGAAGCGGTAGCTTTAAAGGCATTAGACTCAGCAGTTACTGCCTTTGGAAATGGTCAGGGCACTTGGCCTACCATGAAGGTAAAGGAGCGTATTGCCTGTGTTGAAAATTTCGTAGCGCATATGGCTGAGCATAGAGAATTGGTGGTTCAATTGCTTATGTGGGAAATTGGTAAAACTAAAGCAGATTCAGAAAAAGAGTTTGATCGTACTGTTGATTATATAAAAGATACGGTAGAGGCTTATAAAAAACTGGACCGTAAAAGTGCTAAGTTTGAAAAAGAATCTAATATATATGCACATATTCGCCGTGGACCATTAGGGGTGGTTTTATGTTTAGGACCCTACAATTATCCTTTAAACGAAACGTTTTGCCTTTTGATCCCTGCGCTAATAATGGGCAATACGGCTATTTTCAAACCCGCTAAATTAGGTGTTTTGCTTATAACTCCGCTACTTGAGGCCTTTAAGGAAGCCTTTCCTGCAGGGGTGGTGAACATCTTGTTCGGAAGAGGGCGTAATATTGCGTCTCCAATTATGAAAACTGGTAAGGTTGACGTTCTGGCGCTTATCGGCCATAGTACGTCTGCGGTAGCGTTACAAGACCAACACCCTAAGAAAAACAGATTGCGCTTGGTACTAGGATTGGAGGCCAATAATCCAGCCATCATACTTGAAGATGCCGATATAGAGCATACTGTAAAAGAGTGTATTTCTGGAACACTTTCCTATAACGGTCAACGCTGTACTGCTTTGAAGATATTATATGTTCATGAAAATATTGTCGAGAAATTCTTAGAAAAATTCGCTAGTGCAGTAGATGGGCTTAACTATGGTTTACCATGGGAAAATGAAGTGTTTTTAACGCCCTTACCTGAACAAAATAAACCAGCTTACATCAAGGAGTTGCTTGATGATGCGGTTGAAAAGGGAGCAAAAATCATTAATAAAAAGGGGGGAGAATTATTACCAAACTATTGTTATCCGGCCGTAGTTTATCCAGTTGATGATACAATGCGTGTTTATAATGAGGAACAATTTGGACCAATTATTCCAGTAGTGCCTTTCAAACATATTGACCAACCACTTAATGATATGGGCAAATCAGAATATGGTCAACAAGTGAGTTTGTTTGGTCGTGACATCAAACAACTGGGGCCATTGATTGATGTTTTGGCAAATTTGGTTTGTCGAGTTAATCTTAATAGCTCTTGCCAGCGCGGTCCTGATATTTATCCGTTTACGGGACGAAAAAATTCCGCAGTAAGTACTTTGAGTGTTTTTGATGCATTGCGCTCGTTCTCAATACGAACATTTGTAGCATCAAAGGACAACGAATACAATAATGAAATTTTAAAGGATTTACTCAATTCTAAACATTCGAACTTTATTAACACAGAATATTTATTGTAGCCATTTGATTTCCAACTTTAAAGTATCTTAGTAAGGATGAATATTGAAATTAATATCCCTTTTACAGGCAATTGAAAGTTTTATGAAAATGTAACGGACTCTTTACATTTCATCTAATTCTACATTAAAATCATGTTGTAAATCCTTGTGTAGTAATAGAATCTTTTTAGTTATCGATTCAATCGTTCTGTCGTGTAAGTTTTTAAGTGTTGAATTACGGTCTATGGATGGTTTCAATAACCTTAGCTTTTTGCAATAGTAGAGTAGTAGCTCAACTTCGGTTTCCTTGTTTAAGGAATACCGAATGTACTTCCTGACATTTCGCAATATCTTTCGGACACTCTTTTTGATGTAGAAATAACTATTTGTATTTATTCCTTCAAATTGCTCATCTATTTCAGCTTTGACCGTTTCAATATAGCCACTTTCATCATATGCCTCAAAAAGCAGATAGGTCAATAACTCTTTATTTTCCTTTTTAAATCGGGCAAGTCTCAGGCAGAGCCCTGCTAGTTCTTCATTTGATTTATACTTAAGCTCTTTTCTAATTTCTACTACCGAGACCGCTTTCATTAATTTATATCCAATGCTTTTAAAACTATTTCCTTATAGGTCTGTCCTATGGGAACTTTATATTTATCAATTACTATTTGATTGCCAGACAACTGTTTTAATTTAGTCAAATTTATACAAAAGCTCTTATGGATGCGTAAAAACATACTCGGTAATTTTTCAAGAAAACCAGAGAAAG
>JBCCOJ010000061.1:0-15640 GCA_039025415.1 Bacteroidota bacterium
TAAAATTTGTTAGAATAATTATAAATAATTGAAATACAGTTATTTGTATTTAGACTGTTTAAAAAGAAAGCTTTTAAGTTGAACAAAAAACCAATCAAGATAGTGTTAAACTAATTGAGACTCAACTCATAATCAATATCACCAATGTGAAGTGATTCAGCGTTATCGATTAAACCAAATAATTTTTTTAATTCGTAAATCTCATGACGATTGAACATTAGTATCAAATTCTCCTGTAATGTCGGTAGCGGAATTTTTCTTTTAAACTTTGAACAGGAAAACTTATGTTCCCAATAGGCTATCTCTATCTGACTTAAATAGCGCTTGAAATTTTCAAATTGCTGCTGATTCAATTCAAAGTAAATGTTATTGAACTCGAGTTGAAACGTTCCATTGTTTTTGGATTGAGTCAATTGACCGCTTTTTGTTGTAGATATAATTTTTAATTTTCGACACATAGTTAGTAAAAGTTAGTAGCAATCCATTAATAGTTGCTCGTTATTTTCATAATCGCTCAATGGCTGATTTAATCTTGATTTACAAATTGTTTGAAGCGTCTCCAGCACGCCATTCTGCATGGAAATAGAGCCGCATATCATAATGATTCCTTCATTCTTTAAATGCTTTGAAATAAACTCACCATCCTCCAACAGTAAATCCTGTACATATCGATTATGACTTTCTTCCCGAGAAAGCGCAATATTCGATGTCTTTAAATTTTTCTTTTTAAGAGCCTGATTGATGTAGCTTTCATAAAGCTTAACGGACTGACGCTTGCGGCCACCCCAATAGAGATTTAGGTTTTTATCTTTTTCATTCATCATTCCCAAATAAGGCCCAATCCCGGTTCCATTGGCAATCATGACCACATCCTTTGCACGTTTCGGTAATTGAAAATCTTGATTGTCTCTAATACCTGCGCTTAAGGTATCGCCGATATTTAAGTTGCTCAAGAAGTTTGAACAAATACCATTTTCATGACGTTTTACTGATATTACAACATCCTGCTCAACCTTTCCTATGGAATACAGTCGTACCGCTTCATTTTCATTAGGTTTTATGGCCAGTAAATCGCCTGAGCGAAATTTTGCTTTCTGTTGTGGTTTTAATCTTAAAATAAAGGTATTGTCAATATTGATTTCTGTTTTATCAACAACTTCGAATTGCACGGTTTTTCCGATTTCCTTTCGGTTGTCCCTAAGGTCGATTTGTAATTCAATATCATTTTTATTGCACCACTGTCTTACCCATTTATTAAAGGCCAACTTAGACTGGTTATTGATTTTAAATAATGGCAACTGCGGTCTAAAATTTTTCTTTTGCTGCAATAAACCGTCAACCAAAATTGCGAACTCGCAGTAGTCTGGGTATAACAGCGAACCAAAACCTACAACGCTGTAAGCTATTTCGTTAGGTTGTTTGTATTTATCGATTCTTTTAATGAACTGTTGAGCATTGGTTGGTGCATCACCCTCGCCGTAAGTTGCTGTAAAAACAACTAGATGTTTAGCATTGGGATAAAGCTTATAATCATTTAATTCTGAAAGCATAGCGCGTTTACCTTTTTGCATCAGGGCATCCAAGAACTTCGAGGCAGAACGATAGGTGTTTCCCGTTTCAGAACCCACCAAGATTACATATTCGGCATTTTCTGCAGAAATCGAGTTAACCGTTTTTTGCGTGGATTTTTTACGCTTTAAATAAATGCGCAATCCCGAATAAATAAAAAACAGAAGTAGTATACAGGTAAAAAACAAAACAATTGACCACGTTGCCGAACCCGCTCCTGTATGCAGCATAAAACTCCAAGAAGACAATAGTTTTGCTACTGAATGTGCTTGATTGCTTACGATTTCACCATTGAATTGATTGATTAATAATTCACGGTCTTCCAATTTCAGAAGAAAAAAATCTGAAGCATCATTTGAAAATGGAAAATCCAAGCTTTCAACTTCTGAAAGTTTAACGTCTTTAAAAACCTGAAAGTCCGCAATGGGTGTTTTCTCTAATTGAATCTCTTCGGTGACATTATAATCATGATTGACTTTTGATTTTGGAATGACCGCAAAACGCTCCAAGGATAAGTAAACGCCAGAAATTGCTACAATCAATACCAAAACAAACGTGTATCTGCTCAAGACTACATGTGCAAATTGATTAAAATCCTCGTAAACCACTTTGGCGAACATGCGCTTAAGGCCACCTTGTCTTTTAGCCAACAAAATGAGGCCAGTAATAACCATAAGGACTAAAAAGAAAGACATCAAACCTACTAAAAACCGCCCGGTGGATTTTAAAAAGAGTGAGCGGTGCAAATTGGTTACGAATTCAAATAACGCCGCTTTTTCTTCAGGCTCACCGAGTTTTTCTCCAGTTTTTGGATTTATAAATATGTCGCCATTGGTATCTGACGAAAATACTGAGGCTAGTACCGTCCCATTATCACCTATTTCAATAGACAATACCTCATCATAATTTTCTTTTAAAGCTGAAACCGATTGGGATAGGGTGATTTCATCTAAATTGCCAAAGTCGGGTGCATTGGCCATTTGGGTAATGGGCTCAAATGCCAAAATCGCCCCGGTGGCCGAAGCCAAGACGATAAACAGCGACGAAATTCCCGCTATTACAAGATGACTCAAACGCCAAATCGATAAGGTCATACACGATAATTATTGAGGCATGATTCTAACGTAACGAATATAACCGCTTCCCTCCTGCTTTGACTTAACAGTTTCGGAGGTAAGTTCGAATTCAACGTCGGTCGCATGGTATTCTTGATCCTCGACCGCAGTTTCAAAACGTATTTTATAACCGGCATCAATTTTATCGTCATCTATGTTAAGCACATTCAAACTGCGCTCACCACCACCAATGGTAGCTCCAGAAATAGCATCTAGATTGGTACGTCGCTTTCCATAAAAATCCCACCACTCATCAATATCGTGGTACCATTCATCGTCTTTGCCGTGAACATAAAGGGTTTTTTCATAACTGCCCTCTGGACTGATTAAGGAAACGATAACATAAGCTTTCTCACCAGTATAATTCACCAACTGAATCATGCATTTATAATTGGTGGAGTTGGGTGTGGTTGTGAACGCTGAAAGTCCAAGGCAGATGGTAATTACTGCTAAAAATGTCCTTAATCTTAAAATCATTTTTTTGTGTTTTAACATTGGAAATGGTGTAAGTGATTAGAATTGGGAAATGAGAAATTAGATATTAGCGGTTAGACCAAAAAGGCAAGCTTCGAAATTGTTCATTTATCATCCATTTTCGAACTTAAATATTCCCTTTCTTCATATCATCTCATTTCCAAACTCTAATTTCTCATTTCTATAAACATTATATTCTATTTCAGATAGGCAATCTCATCTGAGTCCAGCAACTCATTTTCGCTTGCCAAATCATAAACGGTTTCTTCAAAATCTGTAACAATTGATTTATCAGCTCCATTTTTAATTAAAAAATTTAAAATGTCATGATTTTGCGCCTTCATTGCCGCAATGTGCAAGGCCGTCAAACCATCGTCATTCTTTTTATTAATATCGATTTTAAAATCCTGTAGTCGCTTAAATAAATCCAAATTATTTTTCTCTGCCGCTAGATGATAAAGCGTATTACCTTTTGCCTGGGTCGCGTTGGCGTCCAAACCGCTTTTAACTAGTAGTTCTAATTTCGAATTGAAGACTTCGGGCTTTTGGGCATTAAATGTTCCTAAAACGTAATACATAAGATTGTTACCTTCACTATCAAGAATTTTTGTGCTGGCATCATTTTCAATTAAATAATTGACGACGTCCAAATTATTACGGGACACAGCTCGAGTTAATGCACTTTGCCCTTTTTTGTTGGTGGCATTTATATCTTTCACTCTTTTCGTCAAAAAGCTGACGACTTCAGAATTATTATAACCGGCAGCATTTAGAAAAGGGGTATTACCTTCTTCATCACTCTGGTTAATATCTACGCCACGTTCTAGAAAGAACTTGAAGATATTCAAATCTTCAACGTCATAGGCAATGGCGTGCAACGGATTTCTACCCTCGTTCCCGATAACGTTGACCGCCAAGCCCAGACTTTCTAAGTATTGGTATAGTTCTAAAGTATTTTCCCTGCCTCGCGTGCCCTGACTGGCAGTTATAAAAGCATTTCCACCTTCTTTATTCAAGTTTTTGTATTCAACTCCTTTTTTTATAAGCAAGTCGAGCATTTTTGTATTGCCACCTTTTGCCGCATAATTGAAAATGCCATTGCCAATATTATCGGTAACACCTAGACTAATTCCCTTAGATTGAAAGTAACTAACTAACTCATAATCCTTTAAAAAAGGCGCTACCAATAATAAGGCATTGGCACCTGCAAGATTTTTTTCTGTTTTGGGGTCTGCCCCGTGTTCTATTATAAAATCGTATAATTTGGTATTGCTCTGTCCCGTAACAGCCGCAAAATTCAGAAGAGAATAACCGTGACTATCAATGATATTGGTTTTTGCGCCTTGTTTGACCAAATAGTCCATCATTTCAAGATTGTCCTTATAGGCAGCCCAAAAAATATAGGTACGACCATCGTGGGTCAATTTGTTTACTCCATTGCCTTCCTGTTCCAATAAAAATTTTATGGTGGCATTACTTACTTTTTCAATAAGCGCGTATGAAATGGCATCAAAGGCGAAACGGTTTAATTCTGCTGCGTCGTGGCTTTCGGCTATTTTAGCTTTCACATCACTAATGATTGGATTGGTTTTCCAATAACTTCTATCTAAAAAAATATTATCCTGTCCAAAAGTGAAGGAACTAAGAATAAGTGTAAATACTATTATAAGTGTTCTCATGGCTTTTCGACTACAAAAGATTCAATTACTGTCTCAATTTCCTTTTTATCGGTCATATTCTCTGCAAAAAGATATTTATACAAAACCTTATTATCTACTTTCTCGTGAAGCACCAAATCTTGGTTTCGGCTGTAAACCTCATCCCATTTCGCACGGACGGCCGCCCATTTATCTTGATGTTCTTTCCACCAGTCCTGTGCAGCTTGACATCGACTGTCATCAACTTTTCTATAAACATTGTATCCTTTTTCACGAGCGAGGATTACATCTTCCTTTCCTTCCTCACGAACAATCTTTACATTATCCTGATCGTGTATCCAACCAAAATCTGTTATTTCGTGTCTATTGCCGCGCATTGTCAAATTATAATCGCTACGTTTGGTGTATTCCCTTCTCGGTAGAGGCGCAGTGGTTGTATTTTCCCAGTAACTGCTCCCATCAACATGTATCCACGTACCAGAGCCCTCGTAACGTGGGCTATCATCAACCTGATAAACTTTCTGGGTCCATTGGCCATCCACCTCTGCTGAGTCTTTATTCTTATACAGCCATTTATTGTCTGCATTGAACATATAGAAATCGTTGTTCTCATAAAGCCAATCCTGTCTCCAATGTTTTACTATATAAGGTTGGTCAGGTGGACCTACCTGCAAGATATGTTGAATGGAAATCTTATTATCCTTATCGATTACTAATTGCGCCCACTCCAATCCGCCGGACTTGTAGTTTTTTGAAGGTTGGTAAAGCGAATCTTCAGAATATTGAAAAGTTTCGGCAAATTCAAAGGTAATCTCGTAACAACCGCACATACCTTTTATGGCAGTGCGGTCTAATTCCTGCTTATCCTGCGCATTTAAAAATATCCCGATAAAGACTGCTAATGTGAGGGTAAATTGTCGTTTCATGGTTTAAAAGTTAAAATCTAAAAAAGACTTATTATTATTTAGAATGAATTAAAATAACATTTATATTTGCAGCAAATTTAATCAAGAATGAGTCTTAATAAAAATAATTTAACGCTTTATTTTTTGGTTTTTTTCAACATTGGGGCTCTAATTTCCCAAAACAGCAACACTAAGAAAAAAGACACCACTGAAATTCAAAAACTCGACGAAGTTGTTTTGACGGGGCAAATAAATCCGCAATCAGTAGATAAGTCAGTTTTTGAGGTTAAGGTTATTGGACGCAGGGAAATCGAACAAAGAGCTGGTGTGAATCTTGCTGATTTGTTAAATCAAACTTTAAACCTAAATGTAATACCTGACGTCGGCAATGGCCGTTCGGGACTCTCTTTATTTGGGCTTGATGGTCAATATTTAAAGGTTTTAGTGGATAATGTTCCGCTAATTAATGAAGGTGGGTTTGGCAATGGTGCCGACCTCTCCTTAATCAACCTTGATGATGTAGAGCGTGTTGAGATAGTTGAGGGTGCCATGGGGGTTCAATATGGTAATAATGCTGTATCAGGTGTAATAAATATAATTACAAAAAAATCCTCACGCTACGAAACGGAGGTATCAGTTTATTTACAAGAGGAAACGGTTGGTAGTGAGTTTGAATTTTTTGATCGTGGTAGACACATTCAATCCGTTAGTGCGAACCATAACTTTTCAGATAAATTTTTTACAAGAATTGGCTTTTTAAGAAATGAGTTTGCGGGTTTCTTTGATGAAAGACTAGGCGAAAATCACGACATAGACGATGGGCTGCGCGGTCATGAATGGCTGCCTAAGACTCAATTAAATCCAAATCTACTGGTGAAATTTACTGAAAGTGAAAATTTTTCGATTCACTATCGCCTAGACTACTTTCAAGATTTGATAAGACGCAATAATAGAAGAGTAAATGAGAATATTAATCCATCAACTGACACCCGTAATCCCCTGGCACAGGATAACGAACTTATCGCAAATCGACTAACTCATAATATAAATGCAATCGGTAAAATCGACCAACTAGATTATAATTTATCGGTATCTTATCAAAGCCAGCGAAATGATATTGAGAACTACACTTACGTAATTAGAGAAAATGAGAGACGTAATATTCAGAGAGAAGAATATCTATCTCGCGATGCATTTTTCACAAGAGCTACTCTGACTAATCTGTTTAGAACCGATAAATTCAATATACAAACAGGTTACGAGATGATTTTTGAAGAAGGTATCGGTAATGGCCAAGCGATACTTATAGACTCCGATACAGAGAGAGTTGAAGGGCAACTATATAACTATGATCCTTTTATTTCGATGGAGTATGATTTTTCTGAACGCTTTTCCATAAAACCAGGTGCAAGAGCTGCTTTTACAAACTTATTTGGCCCGCAATTTGTGCTATCGCTTAGCTCAAGATTCTTACTCGGCGAAAATAAAAATTATGAGCTCAGAACGGTAGTCGGCTCCGCCAATAAAACTCCTACATACGATGAGTTATTTACCTTTTTTGTTGATAGCAATCATGACGTACAAGGGAATCCAAATCTTAATCCTGAAATCGGATACTCAATTTTTGCACACCTAAAACGAAAATTCAATTTCAATGATAATTTTAATTTTAGTAGTAAGATAAGTGCCTCCTATATAAATCTTGATGATAAGATCGAATTGATTATATCTAACCCAGCACCATTAGCATTTCGCTTTACGAATATTGACGAGTACCAATCGCTGTCATTTTTTATTGAAAATGAACTCCGATATAAAAGACTAACTAGCGGGTTTGGAGTTTCAGTTGTTGGTATATCCCAAATTCTTAACGCTGAACAAGATGCGAATGATGATTTCCTTTTCAATTTAAATGCTAATCTAAATCTTAATTATTCCATCCCTAAATGGGATAGTAATGTGACTTTATATCTAAAACACACTGGACAAATTCAACAATTTGTGCAACGTAATAATGATGAAGGGGAATTAACTTTTGAACGTGGAACACAGGATGCTTTTACGTTTCTTGATTTTAACATCCAGAAATCATTTTTGAATAGACAATTAGTAGCAACCTTAGGTGCTAGAAACCTTTTAAATATTACAACAGTCAATACCACTGCGATTGCAGGTGGTGCGCATAGTGACGCTCCTACCGCCCAACCTTTAGCTTACGGACGATCATTCTTATTAAGACTTAACTATAATTTCAATCAATAAAATTACTATGAAAATAATTAGAACACTATTAAGCCTTTTTGCCCTAATCTTTATCTTCTCGTGTAGTGATAACGATAATGACATTGCCGGTGATCCTTTTGTGGTTGCCTTTGAAAATCTATCCACAAGTTTAACCTCCTTTCAAAATCAAACTAATGTGACCTTAGTATATTCTGAGACTGCAAATCAAAATGGAACGGTTACACTTAGTATTAACGAAACCAATGCGAGTTACGGTGTTGATTATACGACTATCCCAGAGGCAGTAAACAACCAACTAGTTTTAGATATCGTAAATGGAGAAATTAACCAGTCGTTTGCGTTCAATAAAACAGCCACATTAGATAATCAGGACACTAGTATAACCTTTACTATTTCCGAAATTAACTATGGTAATGGAACAATACAGGGTAATACCTCACACGAATTTAATGTTGGAGCATCATTGGGAGGTAGCTTAGAACCTTCAACCGGCGGTCCAAACCAGCAAAATCAGGTTTTTGTTGATCTAAGTGAAAATCTAATTACTGAATCCCGAAGGGATGTTTGGGATTTGGCATTTTATAGTGGCGATCAATTTAGGGTACGAATCAACAACAGTCTTTACATGTTTGCAGGGCAGTTGTCGGTTACAGATATTGACGCAGTATCTGAATCAGATTCTGAGGTTCAAAACCTTCAGGGTCAAATGAACTTCATATTACCTGGCAGTACTGAGTTTATAGATGACATAGAAGGTGATATAAATAATACAGCAATAGCCGAAATATCGGCTGATGATAATGAAAATAATGTATATCTAGTTAGAATGGGATTTGAGATTGGAACCACCCAGCCAGACGAAATCGGGACTGTTGAAATTTCAGGGGATGAACGGGGATGGAAGAAAATTAGAGTATTACGCTCTGGGAACGATTATTTACTTCAATTTGCCGACTTAAATGATACTAATCATGATGAAGTAATCATTTCAAAAAGTACTGGTTATAATTTTACATATTATAGCATGGTAAATGACCAAACGCCTTTTGTTGAGCCTGAAAAGGAGGGATGGGACATGTGTTTCACGGTTTCAACAACAGCGACCCCACTTTTCGGAAGTGATGAGCTAGTAGTTTATGGATTTTCTGATTTTAATTTAACGAACAGACTTGGAAACGTAGCGTCTTACGAAGTAGAAATCGCAAATATTTCTTACGATGATTTTTCCCTGTCTGATTTTGAAGAAAACAATTTAAATACAAGTCATAGGACTATAGGTAGTAACTGGCGCTCTGTTTTCAATGGCGGTAGTGTAAACCAAGATGTCTATTATATACTGCGGGATTCTGAAAGCAATACTTATAAACTTAAATTTTTGGGAATGACCAATGAAAACGGCGATCGCGGCTACCCAAGATTTGAGTACGAACTTTTACAATAAATATAAAAACTAAAAACAAACGTTATGAAAACAAAACTACAGCTATTATCTTTTTTTGCCCTTACTGCATTTTTTATGCAGGCACAACCAGTCACGGTAAACTTAAGCCTTGACCCCAGCTATACCAATGAGGTATATTACAAGTTAAGTACCCAAACTGCAACCACATTTCCGTCATCCTCTTGGGATATTGCCTTTTTAAGAGTTAGCAACTTTGATTTGGGCGTTCGAGTAAATGATGGTGATTGGGGGATTGAGGTTTATGAGGTCTCCACCAATCCTGCTGACTATGCTACTGTGGATGTTAGCAATGAAAGCTCCTGGACACAATTGTATAATGACGATACAAATTGGAGCAATGGCGCATTTATGCAAACGTCTCTAAGTGGTCCTTTAGCTTTTGGATTTGGAAATTACAATCCAGGTAATAATACCGTACAAGGTGAAGTAGTATTCGTATTAAAATATCAAGATGGTACTTTTAGGAAATTCTTTATAGAAACCTATTTAGGTGCATATACCTTTAAATATTCAACTTGGACGGGTACTGAATGGACAGCGGATACTACCGAGACTGTATCGAATAGTAGCAATCCAAACAATCGATTTAACTATTACAGCTTAGAAAACCAAACCGAAGTAGTTGCAGAACCATCAGCAACCGATTGGGACTTTGTATTCAGGAGATACAGCACATTTTTAGATCCTCCAGGGCAATGGTACACCGTTACTGGAGCACTGCACAATCCTAATGTGCAAGTTGCCCAAAATGAAGAGATGGGCGGTATGCCTGCAGACCCGCAATTAACTTTTTCAGACGACATAAACACCATTGGTGATGATTGGAAAACTTTTGTTGGTACCGGGTTTTCGGTAGACTCTAATCAAGCTTACTACGTAAAATATAGTGACGACACTATATATAGACTATACTTTACTGAGTTCAGTGGCACGTCATCGGGTGATTTGGAATTCGTATTAGAAGATGTATCAGCCACATTGAATGTTCAAAATCTGGAAAATGGTGCGTCATTTGGAATTTATCCAAACCCGAGCCAAGATAAGATTATCAATATTGTCTATGATAATGAACTGGCCAATAATAGCTCGGTGGAGTTGTTTGACATTACTGGAAAAAGAGTAAAACAGATTGATTTGAATAGTAACGTAGGATTTTTCAATAAACAAATCAATCTTACTGATTTAAATAGTGGTGTTTACCTGTTTAAATTTTCAAGCGGCAATTTCTCTGAAACAAAAAAGATAATTCTGGATTAGAAGAGAAGATACCTATTGCATATCATAAGTTTACGTTGCTTACTTTGAATTTTGCGGAAATTAAAATTGAAAAATCGAGTAAAGACAACTATGACTTCGCAAATAAACTCGTCATTTAAATTCAACATGAATTGCATTAATAGTGGCTAGATAAAAATTCATTATTTCAAACAAAAACTCGATGGTTATTAGTTTACTATAAAAACTTAAAGCTATCTGAAATTGAAATAGCTAGATTGATAATTAATTGCATATCATCATGATAATTGTCTGTTCTCGTCGAACTCCTAGACGAATGAGGTCTATTTAAATTTTAAATATTGATACATGAGAAAATTAATATACATACTTACCGTTTCATTGCTTGGCCAATTAGCTGTTGGACAATGCAATGCAGAATCATCCCTCAACGAAGATTTTGAGAGTTGGAATGGAGCCATTGACCCTTGTTGGTCAACTCTAACCTCAGGGGCATTGGTTTATGAGGATACTGGCGGAATTGTATTCTACAGCTTATTTTCGCCAAATACCCCTACAATGTTAGTCAGTCCAGAATTGAACTCTGGAACTTATAATCTGCAATTTGATGCAGTAGATATTGCCGGGAGTGGACTTCAGATTGAAGTGGGTACACTAACCTCAAATAACGATAGTAGTACATTCAATTCGCTCGGTTCGGCTATGACGGTGATAGGTATGGATACCCATTCCATGAGCGTGACGCTAAATCAGGGAGAATATTTGGCCTTTAGTGCTTCCCTTCCCGGAAATCATAATGCAATTGCGCTGGATAACATTGTTCTAAGTGCTACAACATCAAATATATTTACCCAAGAAACTACCAGCTTAGCTGATTACTTTTTTCCCTCCTCAGATTGGAGCGATATCGATGGGGATGGGGATTTGGATTTGGTGATTTCTGGAGCTTTGGATGCAGATAATGACGAGCTCCCAGATACCAGTAAAATTGATTTTTACTTAAATGACGGTGGCACTTTTGTTTTAAACACCCAAACCAATGTCGGCGATTTACACTTAGGTACCGTAAAGTTCCTGGATGTTGATAATGACGGTGATGAAGATTTAATTACATCAGGGCAAAATTATAACGATATTACCTCTTATAGTTTGACTGTTTATGAAAATTCCAGTGGCTCTTTCACCAATATTCAGGAACTTGAGGGTATTATTTTCAGTAGTATCGACGCTGGGGATTATGATAACGATGGGGATTTGGATTTGCTGGTTGCCGGTGCGTGGCAAAACAACGGCGCTGATGTACAAACCCGAATCTACACTAACGAAAACGGCGTGTTTACCAATGCAAATGCAGGTTTACCAGGCACTCAACAGGGTAATGCGGTCTTTGGTGATTTAGACGCTGACGGGGATTTGGATATTCTTTTAAGTGGTTATGATTCCAATTTTGACAATTATGGACAGATATTCGTAAATGATGCGGGCAGCTTTACCGCTGGTTCCGTACCTTTTGAGACTGGAGAAAGCTGGGCAACTCTCGGGGATTACGATAATGATGGGGATTTAGACATCGCCTATACAGGTTATGACGAGAATTTTGATTATATAAGTAAAATTCTGAACAATGATGGTGACGGTAACTTTTCAGACTCTGGAATTGCGCTTGAGGGTACAGGAAATTTTAGCGGTACCACACCGGTTGTATGGGGTGATTATGATAATGACGGGGATTTGGATTTGGTGTTTTCAGGAACTGATAACAATTTTGCGGAGAGCACCTATATTTATAGAAATGATGGTAGCACATTTACATCTGTAGATGAGGGCCTTATCAATTTGGGCTCGAGTGCTAATCTTTCTTTCGCGGATTTTGACGGTGATAACGATTTGGATATTCTAATTTCGGGATATTTTGATGATGCAGCTTCTGTTTCCCAAACGGTGTATCACACCAATGGTGTGGCTATTGCTAATCAAGCTCCGAATTCGCCAACAAACCTGAGCAGTCAATTAAATACTGACAATTCCATAACTTTTAGTTGGGATGACCCAACCGACGATTTTACACCATCTAGCGGTTTGTTTTATTATTTAACAGTAGGTACATCCTCTGGCGGCGAAGAAATAGCAAGCTATGCAGTTTACGGGAATTCGTGGACTATTAACGGTCTTGATGATAGCGTTAATTATTTTTGGTCAGTCAGCTCGGTGGATACTGCCTTTGTATTCTCGTCACCTGCAACCGATGAAACATTGAGTAATACTAATTTTGAAATAGACAATAGGTTGATAGTGTTTCCAAATCCAAGCGTTGATAAGATTGTTAATATAAGTTTTCAAAATTCCACATGGAATGAAGGTAGTATTGAAATCATGGATATGGCGGGGAAATTGGTTAGAATCGAAAGTATTAATCCCCAAGATGATGCTTCGGAATATAGATTAGACCTAAGTAAACTTGAGAGCGGCATTTATCTCTTAAAATTGACCAACGATGATTCCGCTACAACGAAAAAAATAGTTCTAAAATGAAGTAATTTGGTTTTCTCTAAACGGACTATTTTGGCCCACGTGTGACAGCGTGGGTTTTTTTAATTCAAGATTTAGTTGTAATCTGCTTTTTTAGATTGCTCTATAATGAACGATTTGCAACGAATTTATAAAAAAGTTAAAAGTCGCTTATTTGTTATATTTATTTAGAATCAATAAATTTAATCCTCTTATATTTGCGAAAAGTTGTAATATTTCAAAATGGCAATAGCATGTCTAATCTTAGGTGGACTCCTTTTATTTAGTAAGTCCAAGTATTTCCCTAAACGAAAAGGGGCGTTACTAGAAAAAATGAACATTGCACTAAATTTAAAGAATGTAATCGGATATGTGCTTTTAACCCTTTCCTACGTTCTTTTTGCCCTGGAATTCGGCTGGGGAACTGGTTTTGTAATTTATCTGATTGCCTTTAGCTTCGTTTACGCCTTATTGATAATGGTACTTCCTTTACATAAATCAGTGGGGTATATTTTTGCTGGTTTAAGTCTTGTTATCATTGTTTTTTCCCAAATCGCTCAGTATGCCGGCCAATAAAAAATATCTTTCAAACGGACGCCAACGTTTTCTGAAAACGTCAGCAGGCATCCTTGGTGGATTTATTGTCACTATTCTATTCCATAACGTACTCGGTATGCTAATTGAAAATCGCGGAGCTTTGGTCATTACGTCAGCATTTTCATCCTTTTTTGTTTGGGTAGGACTTTTAGTTCTGGCTTACCTTATAAAAAATGGTTGGAAGGTTTGGGGTTTATACGCCTTATTGTCTATAGCCTTTGGATTAATTATCTATTTACTTAAATAAAAAATTCGTTTATGAAATTTAAGTTAAAAGCCCTGAAACCAAGATTGCACAATATCATGTTTCATACGCATACGGTATCTGGTATTGTCATAAGTTTTGCACTTTTCATTATCTTTTATTGTGGTGCATTCTCGCTTTTTTTGGAAGAAATGCATCCTTGGGAAGACCCGGCGGCACGCATATCCAGTTCTGAAATAGGTTTGGTGGATTACAATAAAGCGTTCGAGGCTTTTGCAGAGGCTTACCCAAATCTCGATAAGGACAAGGCAATTAGGGTTTACCCCTCAAAGAAATACCATCCGCAACTCCATGCTGGTGGCTTTTTATTGGAAAAGGATGGGAAATCAGAATATAAGCGGGTAGAAATAGACCCCGTTACTTATGAAATTGCTGAATCCAAGGGAGCAAAAGTAACTATGGCTTCCACAATTTATAGATTGCATTTTTTTAGTCAAATACCTTACGTAGGGTTGTATTTATCAGGATTGACCGCATTCTTTTTCCTCTTCGCAGTTATTACCGGCTTATTGACCCATTGGAAAAACCTGAGAAATAAATTCTACGCCTTTACTACAAGTGGGAAATGGAAACAGATTTGGACCAACGGTCATCTTTCCCTTGGTTTTTTGACCCTACCCTTTCAGGTCATCTATGCAGTGACCGGTGCTTTACTGGGACTTTCCTTATTACTTTTAGCCCCTAGCGCATTTATTCTTTTTGATGGTGATACTGAAAAGATTATTTCGCTAATTGACCCAGAGCGTAATTTGACCTATCATGAAGCGTCAGATGAAATTAATGCTGTTTTCAATTTCAATGACGCTTACGCGGAAACCCAAAAGCAATATCCAGAACACGACATTTTCCTGATGACTAGTCGTAATTACGGTAAGGAGGACGGCACCATTGCGGTGAGGCTGGATGATGGCAAAAAAATCGCTGGCGATGGAAACTTGATTTTTAGCCAAAATACTGGCGAAATTGTACAACAAATAAAACCTAGTGAAAAAAATTATACCCAAGCTACCTACGGAATATTAATTAAACTGCATTACGCTACGTTTGGCGGTATCTTTCTAAAAATTATATATTTCATACTGGCCATGATTACCTGCTACGTTATTATAAGTGGAGTTATGATTTGGAGAACCGCACGGGAAAAGGACAAGAAATATACTGACAAGCAAAAACGGTTTCATCATCGGGTGACTAAATTCTATTTGGCAATCTGCCTATCGCTATTTCCAGCGGTTGCACTGATTTTTTTGGCGAATAAGTTGGTGCCTTACGAGATGACCGGAAGAACATTTTATGTAAATACGGTATTCTTTGTAGGTTGGTTGGTCTTAACCTTAATCGGACTATTTTGGAATAATTACCGACAACTCAATCGCAATTACCTTATAATTGGTAGTGTTATGGGTCTCTGTGTTCCAATTGCAAACGGTTTGGTAACGGGAGATTGGTTCTGGAAAACTATAGCTAGCGGACAATATGCAGTATTCGCAGTCGATGTGACTTGGATAATGACAGGCGTTTTTGGACTTGTGACGAGTTTGATTTATTTAAGACGAAATGTCAAATCACCTATCACCGAAAAAGCCGTAAGATTTAAGTCCAAACCA
>JBCCOJ010000062.1:0-15593 GCA_039025415.1 Bacteroidota bacterium
AACCAAAATCATAATGCATAATCCTGGGATAACTGCTAGATAGGGTTTGCCCAATATGATATAATTATAATGGTTCTTTATCATCGCTCCCCAACTGGCCATTGGCGGTTGTGCCCCGATACCCAGAAAACTTAACCCGCTTTCAATTAGAATTGCGGCCGCAAAATTGGCTGCAGATATCACGATAATTGGCGCCATGATGTTAGGTAAAATATGTTTAGTAATTATACGATAATCCGTATAACCAAGTGCTCTCGCTGCAGTGACGTATTGCATTTGTTTGACACTTATTATTTGGCCACGGACTACTCTAGCAACTTCTACCCACATGGTGAGACCAACGGCAATAAATACTTGCCAAAAGCCTTTGCCTAATGCCAAGGTTATGGCAATAACCAAAAGCAAAGTGGGGATTGACCAGGTCACATTGATAATCCACATAATTATGGCATCGACCTTGCCCCCAAAATAACCCGCTAGGCTTCCCATAAAAATCCCAATGACTAAAGAAATAAAAACCGCAACAAAGCCAATTGAAAATGAAATTCGGCTACCAATTAAAATTCGGCTTAAATAATCGCGACCATACTTATCGGTACCAAATAGAAAGGTTCTTGTTATAATTAAATTTTCAGGTTTGATTTCAGGGAAATCATTCAAATTAATATTTTTTTCAGCCCCAATCAGGCCATCTGAAGCATACTCGGTGTAGTATAATTTTCCATTTGCAATGTTGTACTTTGAAATTGGTATTTCAGTAGCTGGATTTCTATCCCCAATGAATAGTTTAGACAACCAACTTTGTTCGATTAATCCTTCAGAAGGTAGTTTTATCAATTCAACCTCAAAACCGGGACGCTTTGAATGGATTGATAAATGCATCTGATTGGCATTCTGGGAATTATCTGGCGCGAAGAGATAAGAAAAAATAGAAATAAAGCCAATAAGTATAATAATCCAAAAACTGAAAACGCCCCAAAAGTTTCGCTTGAACTTTTGGAGCGCTAAAGTTGTTAAAGAACCTTGAGCTCTTGACATTTTAATTTTCGACTGATGTGGCTACTTTATTTTTGATGCCGTAAGTCATTTTTAAATCATTTAGCACATTTAAGGCCTCTTCAATGTAAACATCCTTGCTTAAACTTGCATGCCAACGGTCACGTTTTTCCTTTAAAATAGAGTCTTTAGACATCAATTCCTTTTCGTAGGGTAAGGATTCAAAAGTCAAATTTGTTGTATACTTTGAAATTTTCTCAAAACGCTCTGACTCTTTTTCGTTTTTCTCCATTTCACTTTTATAAGCTTCATAGTTAAGTGAGTATGTTTCCCTGTCCCTAATATTTCGTACCCATTGTGCATTGGCATCAATTAATTTCAATTGCTCGTTATTGGCCATTCTTTCCTTACTCTTTGCAATAGTGGTTTCGTAATCATAATAACTATTCCACTTTTCAAATGGTACGGAAGATATTTTATCCCAAGGGAGCGGATTTTCTTGATCCTTTTCACCAATATCTATATAACTGTATCTATCTGGAACAACAACATCACTCTTTACGCCTTCAAGCTGGGTAGAACCGCCATTGATTCTGTAGAATTTTTGGGTCGTGAATTTTAGCGCACCCATGTCTCCATTATCATTAGACCTAACCATTCTATTTAAGTCCAACACATTTTGGACGGTTCCCTTACCGTAGGTTTGCTTACTACCAATAACAATGGCGCGTTTATAATCCTGCATGGCTGCCGCCAGGATTTCTGATGCCGATGCGGACAGTTCGTTTACTAAAATCACCAAAGGCCCATCCCAAACGATGGATTTATCTTTATCCTTTAGAACCTCTTTCGGCTCTCCCGCGGTCTTCACTTGAACTATTGGTCCTTCCTTAATAAAAAGACCTCCCATATCAACAACGGTTTGTAATGAACCGCCACCGTTATTTCTTAAATCCAATACGATACCTTCAACACCTTGTTCTTTTAGTCGTTCGAGCTCTAGTTTGATATCTGATGCGGCATTACGTTTACCGTAATCCTGAAAATCAACATAAAATTTAGGTAAATTAATGACCCCGAAACGCTTTCCATCTTTTTCAACGGTGGACGATTTTGCGTAGGTTTCTTCAATCTCAACAATATCACGGGTTATTGTAATATCTTCAATCATTCCGTCTACACGCTTAAGAGTTAGTGTAACATCAGTCCCCTTAGGGCCTTTTATAAATTTGATGGCATCTTCAAGTGGCATGCCAATAACATTGACGCCTTCATCTTCGTCTTCTTGTGTCACTTTCATGATTTGATCACCAACCTCAAGCTCGTTTTGTCGCCAGGCTGGACCACCACTTATAATTTCGGTTACGGTAATGTTATCCATTCGTTTCTGTAATCTAGCGCCAATTCCTTCAAATTTCCCTGACATTGCCACGTCAAATCGTTCTTTGTCCTCTGGTGCAAAGTAAAAGGTATGAGGGTCAAATTCCTCAACAATCGCATTGATGTAAACGGCAAACCAATCTTTTCGCTTTCTATCTTCAATAAAATCATAAAGCTCGTCTAAAGATTTACGGGTAGCATCCCTAGCTTCTTCTTCAAGTTCAACATCAGATTTGTCGTTATCTTTTTTGTCAGTGGTTTTAGTTTTATCATCAGTAGCAGCTTCAGGATTTTCCAAATCATTCAACTCTGGCGTATAATTTACGTTTGACAATGAAAATTCGCGTTGTGAAATCAAATCGTCAAAGTTTGCTATGGTTGAAAATTTCAGCTGTTTTCTCCATCGCTCCTTCATCTCCTTTTTTGAGCCTACATAATCCAAATTTTCATAATCGGTGGAAAACGACTCATTCTCTTCAAAATCAAAAGGATTTGATAGTACATCTAGGTAAACTGCTTTTGATTCTTCAATTCTTTCAAGTAAGCGGTTATGGGTAAGATTAAAAAACGACAAATCGTATGCCTTTAATTGGTCATCGATTTGGTCTTTATATTTTGCAAATTCTTTAATATCAGACTGGTAAAAGTACCTTTTAAATGGGTCTAACTGTTCTAGATAATCATTAAAAACCCGATTTGAAAAATCATCATTAATTTCCTGCGGACTAAAGTGTCCTTCTTCAAGAACATATTTTATTAATTGGATTAAGAGTTTATCCTTATTCGGGTCTTCAAACTTTTTTGCTGCAAAGCTGCAAGAAGCAAATGCGAGCAATAGCGCAATTAAAACAAGTTTATAATTCCTCTTCACCATATCTATTATAATTTTCATCTATTAATATTTCTGATACCAAATCTGCGGTAAAATAGAAACGCATTATCAATCATTCCAAACAACAAAAATATTTCTGTGCGAAATTTTATGTAGGATGCAATATAAACAATTTATTGCAGCAGTACGTTTCCTTTGTTAGTTACACGTTGAATAGACTAAATTAGTGGAAAAAATCATGCCATAAATATCTTGGGCTACTAATTTTATGTTAAACGGACAGCATAGGATATCCAACATCGATTGTCTATTTTTGTTTGCAAACTAAATTTATTAATATGTCGAGTAAACCGCTAATTCTTGTCATTAATGATGATGGTATTACCGCGCCTGGTATAAGAACCTTAATAGGCGTTATGAAAACCATCGGCGATGTAGTGGTTGTTGCACCAGATAGCCCACAAAGTGGCATGGGCCACGCCATTACTGTAAATTCTACACTGCATCTTGAAAAAGTGAATAAAGATGGAGATTCCCCAGAATATAGCTGCTCAGGTACTCCTGCCGATTGCGTTAAGTTAGGCATTAGAGAAGTTCTAAAAGATAAAGGGAGGCCAGATATAGTAGTCTCTGGCATAAATCATGGCTCAAATGCCTCCATAAATGTCATTTATTCGGGCACGATGAGTGCAGCACTAGAAGCTGGTATTGAGGGGATTCCTGCAATCGGTTTTTCGCTTTGTGACTACGATTGGAATGCCGATTTTGAAGTTTGTAAAAATCCGGTAAAAAAAATCACAGAACAAGTATTAAAAAATGGGTTGAATGAAGGTGTGGTTTTAAACGTGAACATACCTAAGATAGATAAAAAGGATTTAAAGGGCATTAGAATTTGTAGGCAGGCACGAGCAAATTGGGAAGAAGAATTTGACAAGCGACGAACCCCCTTCGGAAAGGATTATTACTGGCTAGCTGGTAAATTTGTTTATATGGACAATGGTGAGGATACAGACCAATGGGCACTGGATAATGGATATGTTTCGGTCGTACCAGTTCATTTTGACATGACCGCTTATGAAAGTCTTTCAAGACTGAATGCCTGGAAGCTCTGAGCCCCTAATGACCTACAACCCCCTTTGTCAGCAGTAGCTGACATTTCCCACAAAAGGGGAAAAGTAGAAGTTAATGTATTTGAAATATTAAAATGAAACCAATAAGCTTTATTTCCATTGGAAAAAACTAGGATATGCAAGGGATTTACTAGAAAAATAAAATAAATCGAGACTGCCATTACGTATCTCCGACATTACTTGAGGAAAGGAGATATTTGATTGAAGAAAGAAAGTAACCGTATAAACTTTTAGATTCCTGCTTTCGCAGGAAGTAGCATGAAATATTACATCATAGCTGGCGAGGCCTCTGGAGATTTACACGGCTCCAACTTAATGAAAGCACTACAAACCGAAGACGAAGATGCTGAGTTTAGGTTTTGGGGTGGTGACCTCATGCAAAGCGTTGGGGGCACTCTAGTAGTACATTATAAAGAGCGCTCTTTTATGGGATTCGCCGAAGTAATATTTAATCTTCGAAAAATCTTAGGACTCATCAAATTCTGTAAAAAGGATATTGAAAGCTTTAATCCTGATGTGATTTTATTCATTGATAATTCAGGATTTAACCTTCGTATCGCAAAATGGGCAAAAGAAAAAGGCTATAATACTCAGTATTATATTTCACCACAGGTGTGGGCCTCAAGAGCCAGTCGTGTTGAAAAAATCAAACGTGATATTGATGCGATGTATGTAATTCTGCCATTTGAAAAAGAGTTTTACCAAAAGCATAATTATGATGTGCATTTTGTTGGACATCCGCTCATAGATGCCATAAGTGAACGCACACAGGTGGACGAATTTGAATTTAGGAAAACACATAAGCTATCTGAAAAACCAATCATTTCGCTTCTACCCGGTAGCAGAAAGCAAGAAATACAGAAAATGTTGGGTATCATGTTGAGCTTAGTTGATGATTTTCCAAATTATCAATTTGTCATAGCAGGAGCACCAAGTCAGGATTTTGAGTTTTATAAATCATTTCTCAAACGGGATAACGTAGCATTTATTTCAAATAAAACTTACGATTTGCTAAGCGTATCAACCGCTGCATTGGTCACCTCTGGCACTGCTACTTTAGAAACGGCCTTGTTTAAAGTACCACAGGTAGTTTGTTATAAAGCCAATGCGATTTCGTATCAAATCGCCAAGCGCATTATTACCCTAAAATTCATTTCTCTGGTGAACTTAATCATGAATCGTGAAGTAGTCATCGAATTAATTCAACACGATTTCAATAAAAAGCGACTACAAGAGGAACTAACCGAAATTCTTAACGAAGATGAGCGCACCCGGCTTTTTATAGATTACTATGATTTGGAAAAAAAGTTGAGCGGAAAAGGGGCCAGCTCAAAAACCGCCAAGTTGATTTATGAAAGTATCAGGTAATACATTCCAAATACCAAAAACACAATTCCAAAAATTAACGACAGCACCGCATTAAAGTTGAACTTTCTGAGTTTTTGGTTTCATGTCTCCTACTTTCTTATTTCTTAATTGCGATTCACCATTGGTGTTGAAAAATCTGTTGATTAAAATAATTTTGTTGAAAAATCCGTTAGATACTTAGTTTAATTTAGCGGAAATTCACTTGTCCCCCCAATGAAAAAAATCGTTTATTTTTTTATCATTTGTCTTTGTTTAAGCAGTTGCAAATCAAAAAACAATGTGGTGACAAAAAAAACCAGAACAACTAAAACCGTTAGAAATTCTGAAACTAGGCTAAGCTCAACGACCTCCAAATCCATTTCTAGAATTATTAAAAATGCAGAGTCTTTCAAAGGCACTCGTTACAAATATGGCGGTACCACTAAACGAGGGATGGATTGTTCAGGTCTTGTTTATACAGCATTTTTAGAAGAAAACATAAAAATCCCAAGAACTACCGGAGCGCTTTCAAGCTTTGGAGATTGGATTGATGTAAAGGAAGTTCAAGAGGGTGATTTACTCTTCTTCGCGACCAAAAAAAACAGTCGTAAAGTAAATCATGTGGGTATTGTTACTAACAGTAGACCTGGTTATGTGGAGTTCATTCATTCTACATCGAGCCGAGGGGTCATTACTTCAAATCTTTCAGAACGTTACTGGTATCAAGCCTACGTTCAAGCACGACGGGTTTTGTAGTCAGTAGTCAGTAGTCAGTAAACGAAAGCTTTCATTCATTTCATGCAAAACTAGTTTTCAATTCTTATTTTCAGTAACTTAGGTTAATGAAGTTGCTGAATTTTACCATCATCAAATTTACAATTTGTCTTATTCTGGGCATTTTGATTGGTTTTTATTTTGAAATTTCGCCAAGGGTTTCGATTTGTAGTTCTGGTCTTTTTGTGCTCTTGACTTCTATCGGTTTTTTGGTTTTGCGGTCTAAAATTTCTCAGACAATTTGGTTCGGGCTACTCACTTATTTGACTTTGGTTTCATTAGGAGTTCTCACAGAAACATTACACGACCAGAAAAATTTCAGCGAGCATTACACTAATTTCATTTCTATCGAGCCAGATGAGGAGCAGTTGATTCAGCTTAACATAAAGGAACGCCTCAAACCAGATTTATACTCTGAAAAATACATAGCAAATGTTCTAAATATCGATAAACAAAACGTCTTAGGAAAAGTTCTGCTGAGCGTTAAAAAAGATACTTTTAACAATAGACTCAAGCTTGACGACAAACTATTGGTCTCGGGTGAATTAACAGAGGTAAATAAGCCTTTTAATCCCTATCAATTCGATTATCGGGCATATCTAGCAAGACAAAACGTGTTCCGTCAAATTTCAGTTGAACACAATTCAATGCTGAAATTGGAATCAAATGAAACTTCCGCCTTTGGATTTGCCGGACGGCTGCGTGATAACATCAATATTAAGTTAAAAGAATACAACTTCAAATCGAATGAATTGGCAATTATCAATGCCTTGTTACTTGGTCAACGTCAAGATATGGATAGGGCAGTTTATCAAGAATTCATTAATGCGGGAGTAGTTCATGTTTTAGCCGTTTCAGGACTTCATATCGGTATCATGCTTCTAATTTTAAACAACCTGTTGAAACCAATTGAACGTTTAAGGCACGGATTCTTTATAAAGACGATATTACTAATTGCCTTACTTTGGAGTTACGCAATCATTGCTGGTCTTTCTCCATCTATTACCAGGGCGGTGGCGATGTTTACCGTAGTCGCCATTGGAATGAATCTCAAACGTCCCGCTAATATTTACAATACTTTGGCAATATCGATGTTTTTCATTCTTTTAGTTAAACCCATGTTTATATTCGAAGTTGGATTTCAGCTCAGTTATACTGCAGTATTCGCCATAGTAACCATACAGCCACTTTTGTACAAATTGTGGCTTCCTAAATGGAAAGCAACAGATTATCTATGGCAAATATTCACCGTCACCATAGCAGCTCAAATAGGCGTGGCCCCAATAAGTATATTTTATTTCCATCAGTTCCCTAGTCTATTTTTTGTAGCTAACATGGTTATAATCCCATTTCTTCCTCTCATATTAGGGATTGGAATATTGGTTATCGTTCTTGCTTTACTGAATGGTTTACCGAATTTCCTAGCAGAATTTTACGGCGGCATCATCAACCTTATGAATACAATTGTTCGCTGGGTTTCTGAAAAAGAACAATTTTTAGTTGAGAACATTTCCTTGAGTTTGTTCCAGATGATTTTTATTTATCTCTTTTTTATATCCTTAATCCTATGGATACGAAGACCGAAATACAAACGCTTCATGACATCATTAGGCTGTATACTATTGATTCAGGTAAGTTTTTTGGTTCAGACGTATCAAAATCAATCGAATCATTTGGTTGTTTTTCACAAAAGTCGATATAGTATTATTGGTCAAAAAACCGCAGTGGATTTAAGGGTTTTCCACAATTTGGATTCTTCAAAATTTAGAAGTGAGCGAATCGTTAAAGACTACGTTATCGGGAACTTTGTTGATAGGGTTTATTCAGATTCCATAAGGTCATATTATAAATTTAAAGCGAATAAAATATTGTTGGTTGATAGTCTTGGCATCTATAATATAAAGAGCTTTCAACCTGATTACGTACTTCTGAGAAATTCGCCCAGGGTAAATTTAGAACGCCTGATAGACTCGCTTAATCCTAAACAAATTATCGCCGATGGGAGTAACTATAAACCCTACACCGAACGGTGGAACAGGACTTGCGCTAAAAACGGGGTTGAATTTCACAATACTCGTGAGGATGGGGCGTTTATTTTTGAGTAGCTGTTAGCTGTTAGCTGTTAGGTGTTAGCTGTTAGCTGTTAGCTGTTAGCTGTTAGCTAATAAAATTAAATACGATTAAAAAGGCAGCTTAATGGCAAGTATTTAAAAAATAAAAACTTTCGCCAAAACTCTAAAACCATCAATTACATTTCAAACTCTGGCTTAAATGCCTTTGCGTATTCATTGAAGGCATCCTGGGTTTTTAAATCCTTGTAATCATTGTTTCCAAACATCTTTAAGTACAACTCAATTTGTTGGGGTCTTTGGTAACCTCTTATCGGGGCGATTACATTAGACTCTTCATCAAAGAAAACTATTGTTGGGTAAGCAGATACTTTAAGATGACGAGAAAGTTCATGGGTGGCGTTACGTCGATTTTTTAAACCTTCCTTATAATTTGGATTACTAAAGGTCTGATTATTATAAGTAACCACGTTATTGCCCTCAGCATTAAATTTCACGGCGTAGTAATTTTCATTAACGTATGCAATGACATCCTTATTACCAAAGGTATTTTTATCGAGCATTTTACAGGGACCACACCACTTGGTATAGACGTCCATCATTATCTTTTTTGGATTCTCTTTTTGTGCAGCAAGTGCTTCTTCAAAGGTCATCCAATTTATTTTTTGGGCTGATATTGTCAGGGACACAAAAAATAAAACCGAACAAATTATTAAGTTTTTCATTTTCAACTTTTTTACAAAGTTATTATTCAATATGAATATAAATTCATATCAAAATCATAATTAATTTCAATGGATTCCATTCATCCACTTTCTAAGCAACGGAACTAGTAATAGCAATAATAATGCCGATGCCAAAACAACATAAACTCCCCAGTTCAAATAAGTTGAGGTATAGACATTTAATGTGTCGATGGCTGTAGCAGATTCAGGGAGTTCGGTTTTAGCCGTCCACTCCCCTATTTTACCCGCAAGTTTGTTAGCAAGCGCAAATGATACAAACCAAACACCCATAATCATACCCACAATTTTCTTTGGTGATAATTTTGTAATCATAGATAGACCTACCGGAGATAGACTCAACTCCCCTGTGGTATGGAACATATACATAAGCACGATAAATATCATAGGAATAAGACCATCGGTAGCAAAAAATTTGGATGCTAGAACCACAATCCCAAATCCAAGTGCTAGTTGCACCAATCCTAAAACGAACTTCATAGGTGTTGAAGGCTCCAGATTTCTTTTTCGGAGTTTGTTCCAAATCCAAGTAAATCCAGTTGCAAAGATTAATATAAAAAACGCATTCAACGCTTGAAACATTGACGCAGGAATATCACCATCTCCAATAGTTCGGTCAACATTGTTTTCGGTAAATAAAGTTAATGAACCACCAGCCTGCTCAAAGAGCGCCCAAAAAATTACATTAAAAATAAATAGTACCAAGACCACCCAAAGGCGTTGTCCAGCCACTTTATCCTTTTGTAAAAATCCCTGAATTATCATGAACGCAATAATCCCTAAACCAGCAACTAGTAATAGTGTTGTAAAAACTTCGTTTAGTTGCAACATAGAAGATACTATTGGTATTAAAACAATAGTGGCTATAAGAATCCATGTATTTACACTTAAATTGGCGAAAATCTTCTTTCTGCCTGCTTCCTCTATCTTTCCTTTTCCTTGAAGGGCACCTTGATTGAAATAAAAGACCAATAATCCAACAAGCATACCAATACCTGCTAAACCAAAGCCATAGTGCCAACTTATTTCCTGGCCCACATATCCACACGTGACACTAGATAAAAATGCTCCAGCATTAATCCCAACGTAAAAAATATTGAAAGCGCCATCCTTTTTAAGTTTCATACGTTCCTCTTCGTAAAACTGACCAAGGAAACTAGAAATATTAGGTTTAAAATAGGCATTCCCAACAATTATTAAGGCTAGGCTTAAATTGAATATGATAACGTCCCCTTGAAAAATCATTCCCTCAAGTGCCAATGCAAAATGACCAAGCATCATTAATATACCACCAGTTATTATTGCTTTTCTAAATCCGAAATATCTATCAGCAATTAGACCGCCAATCACGGGAAATAAATAAACTAAGGATGTATATGACCCGTAAACAGCCAATGATTTTTGCTCCGCTAGTTGCCTTCCTAATTCTACAAATAACACTTGCGCCATGTATAAGGTCAACAATGCACGCATACCATAATAGGAAAAACGCTCCCACATTTCAGCAAAAAACAGAATAAATAATGCTTTAGGATTGGTTTTTTTATTTGAGTAAATGATGTATGGTATCCATATTAAACAGAATACCCAGGCGACAATCAATAGTATAACAGCTGGACTCATAAAGAAGATTAGTTAGTTAGTTATTGTTAGTTAGTATTTCAATTTTATTCAGAAAGATAGCTGGCGTCCCTTCCATCCCCAATGGTACGATGGATAAAATCAGTCATTTTTTTATAGAGGTGCAATCTTGTGTTGCCACCGTAGATACCATGATTCTTATCGGGATATAATGCCCATTCAAATTGTTTGTCGGCTTGTATCAAAGCCTCAACCATTTGCATGGTGTTTTGCACATGAACGTTATCGTCTCCAGTACCGTGAACCAACAGTAAATCTCCTTTAAGCTTATCTACATGATTGATTGGGGAGTTGTCATCGTAGCCCGAAGCGTTTTCTTGTGGCGTACCCATATATCTTTCTGTATAGATAGTGTCATAAAATCTCCAACTGGTTACCGGGGCAACCGCTATTGCCATTGAGAAAATTTCATTCCCCTTAAATAAGGCATTACTGCTCATAAAACCGCCATAGCTCCAGCCCCAAATACCGATATTTTGAGAATCAATATAAGCTCGTTCGCCTAATTGTCTTGCTGCTGCTATTTGGTCTTCAACTTCATATTTCCCTAACTCATTTTGGGTTACTTTTTTAAATTCTGCGCCTTTATAACCAGTGCCTCTTCCGTCAACGCAAACAACAATGTAACCTTGTTGAGCTAACATTTGATACCAAAAGTCATTGATACCCATATAACGATTGGCAACCTGTTGTGAACCAGGTCCTGAATATTGTGCCATAAATAGTGGGTAGGTTTTGCTCTCATCAAAATCGGCTGGTTTTAATAACCACATATTCAAATCGCTGCCATTGACCTCAATGGTACCGTATTCGCGGTCAGAAATCTCATAATTCTCCAACTTTTTGGATAAGGCAGAATTGTCCTCAATAACCTTCAAGACCTTACCAGACCCAGCATCGTTTAAAGTATATGTTGGTGGCGTTGTTGCGTTTGAAAAAGTGTTGATGTAGTAAGTGAAATCGGCACTGAAGTTGGCCGAATTGGTACCAACCTTATCTGATAATTGCTTTTTCCTTTTGCCATTTATCCCAATAGAGCTCACAGTTCTGTTGATAGAACCGTCTTCGGTAGACTGATAAAAAATAAGTTTGTTATCCTCATCAAATCCGTAGTAATTGGTCACCTCCCAATCTCCATCAGTTACTTGATTTATCAATTTTCCGCTATTGTCGTAATGGTAAATGTGATTAAAACCATCTTTTTCGCTAGTCCAAATAAAGCTGTTGTCTTCTAAAAAGGTAAGATTGAAAGTCACGTCAACATAAGCCTCATCTGTTTCGGCTAAAACCAAGTCACCCCCTAAAGTTTCAGCATTTATCATCCATAAATCGAGCTTATTTTGGCGCCGATTGAGATACTGAGCGCTTAAAATATTGGCATCATTCGTCCATTTTATTCTAGGGATGTAAAAGTCCTGATAGTTTTTGTTCAGTTTTACTTCGGAAATTTTAGCACTTTCCAAATCGTAGATGTGTAATGAAACCTTGGAGTTCTTCTCACCGGCCTTTGGGTATTTAAAGACCTGTTGCGAAGGGTATAGATTCTTTTTGTAAACGTCCATTGAAAATTCTGGCACATCAGTCTCATCAAAACGGATAAAAGCGACTTTATCGCCAGTGGCGTTCCAATCAAAAGCCCTTACAAAACTGAATTCTTCTTCATAGACCCAATCCGTAATGCCATTTATGATTTTATTGAACTCCCCGTCACTGGTGATTTGAGTATCACTCCCTGAGCTTAAATCGTGGATGTAGAGATTATTATTCTTCCCGTAAGCGATTTTAGTCCCGTCTGGTGAAAACGTTGGCTCTTGTAATTTATCATTTGAAACTAAAGCCAATTTTTTGGTTTTAGTGTCATAAACATAATAAGTACCTAATGAAGACCGTCTGTAAATAGGTTGCACTGCGGTTGCCAATAGAATCTTGGATTCATCATCGCTAAAGGTATAACTCGTAAAATAATTTATTTCTGCTAAATCCGCCGAATTGACCAGTGTTTCAACTTTTTCACGAGTCTCATAATCATAAATATCAATTTGGCTGCTTCCACCTTCAAAATTCAAAACCGCATATTGTTTTCCATTTTCCATGGAATGTACGGAGCCTAAGCGCTTTACAGAAAAACTACCACTCCAGATTTCTTCTAAGATAATATCCTTTTTTTGGGCAACAGCAAAGGTTGAAACTAATAGAAAATATAGGCTGACAAATTTCAAAATTTTCATAAAGTCAATATTTCAATAAGGTTATGTCAATTTTAATGAAAATAACGCAAAAAACGTTAATAAATTTTAGAAAAGCGTTCGTCTTAACAAATAGCGAGAATCTCTTAAGAACACTATCTTTACGGCAACTAACTTTCTAGGTATGATTAAACCCGTTTTAGGCTTTTCAAGACTCTCAAAGTCAGATAAAATTGATTGGCTCATTTCAAACTACTTTCAAAATTCTACAGATGCCAAAAACACCCTGGTGCAATATTGGAATGATGACAACAAACTTCAACAACTACACGACGAATTTATAGAGAATACCATTTCCAACTATTATTTACCCCTAGGTGTTGCTCCAAATTTCTTGATTAATGGGAAATTGTTCACCATACCCATGGCCATTGAGGAAAGCTCTGTGGTTGCAGCGGCTAGCAAGTCCGCAAAATTTTGGTTGGAACGTGGCGGATTCAAGACCCAAATCATTTCCACTGAAAAAATAGGTCAGGTGCATTTTATGTACCACGGAAATGTGAACCAATTGGTATCTTTTTTTAAAACTGTAAAACCGAAATTGATTGGAGATATAGAAACCATCACAAAAAGCATGAAAAAGCGTGGCGGTGGGATTCTGGATATACAATTGAGGGATAAAACAAAAGACCTTGAAGGCTATTTCCAACTTCATGCATCGTTTGAAACGATGGATGCCATGGGAGCGAATTTTATAAATTCCTGTTTGGAGCAATTTGCCATGACACTCAAAAGGGAAGCAGAAAACGCTTTATCAGACAAATTAGAGATTGTCATGTCCATTTTATCCAATTACGTACCCAACTGTTTGGTTAGGGCTGATGTGAGTTGTAAAGTGGAAGAGCTCACTGAAAACAAAACCATTTCAGCAGAAGAGTTTGCACAAAAAATGCTCCAAGCCGTTAACATTGCCGAAGTAGAACCTTACCGCGCCGTTACCCACAATAAAGGAATCATGAACGGTATTGATGCTGTTGTACTAGCCACTGGTAATGATTTTAGAGCAGTTGAAGCGGGGGTACATGCCTATGCAGCTAAGGACGGAAAATACAAAAGCCTAACCCACGCTAAAATTGAAAATGGTGTTTTTAGCTTTTGGATGGAAATCCCTCTTGCCCTCGGCACAGTGGGCGGTTTGACATCACTTCACCCATTGGTAAAATGGTCTTTAGACCTTTTGGGCAAACCTTCGGCAAGAGAATTAATGCAAATTGTGGCTGTCGCTGGTCTAGCACAGAATTTTGCCGCCTTACGTTCTTTAACAACGACAGGCATTCAAGAAGGCCATATGAAAATGCATTTGATGAATATTATGAACCAATTAGGCGCATCAAATGAAGAAAAAGTAAAACTGGTCGAACACTTTAAAACAAATACGGTGTCTGTTAGTGCTGTGGAATCTGAATTGACAAACCTTAGAAATTGAAGCCAGATTCTGTCACATATCACAGCAATGGCAAACTACTAATAACGGGAGAATACGCTGTGCTCGATGGGGCAAAAGCACTCGCCGTACCTACAAAATATGGGCAGACTTTGAAAGTGACTGCCAATACAACCGACAGGTTAAATTGGAAAAGCTACTATAACAAAGGAGCGGTTTGGTTTAGTTCTGCGTTCCTGAGGTCCAATGATAATTCTATAGTGAGTGAACAACAAAATGATATTGCAATAAGACTTGCTCAAGTGTTGAATGTCGCTAGGTCTTTAAAACCGAATTTTTTAAACGATTCCATAGGTTTTGATATTGAAAGCCATTTGGAATTTCCGCGAGATTGGGGTTTGGGCAGCTCCTCAACGTTAATCAACAATATTGCTGAATGGGCCAATGTAGACCCTTATAAATTATTAAAATTCACTTTCGGTGGGAGTGGTTATGATATTGCCTGCGCTTCGCACAATAAAGCCATTACCTATCAACTTTTGAATGACAATCAAAGAACAATAACCGAAGTGAATTTCAATCCAACATTTTCAAAAAATCTATATTTCGTTCATCTAAATAAAAAACAGAATAGCCGCGAGGGGATTTCGCGTTACAGGTCAAATTCCGCAGATAAAACAGATTTGATAAAGACCGTTGGTGAAATTACAGAATCCATTATTGAATGCAATGCTTTAAAGGACTTTCAAGAGTTGATTCAGAAGCACGAATACTATGTTTCCAAAGTCATTGGACTCCCGACATTACAGAGTAAATTATTTTCTGATTTCAGAGGAAGCATTAAAAGCCTCGGCGCTTGGGGTGGGGATTTTATTTTGGCCGCAAGTGAAGATGAACCAACTGACTACTTTTATCATAAGGGATTTAAGACTATTATAAAGTATGAGGATATGGTTCTGGATTTTAAAGGGTAGGTTTTAGGTCGTAGGTTGTAGGTTGTAGGTTGTAGGTTGTAGGTTGTAGGTTGTAGGTTGTAGGTTGTAGGTTGTAG